>JBOGXL010000024.1:0-1768 GCA_050694575.1 Actinomycetota bacterium
ACGTCGACAGCGGCCGGGCGGCACGAGGATTCAGCTGCAACGCGCAACCACTAAGCCGCTTCGGCCCCGACTCGGGTGGATACCGCGTCCACAGGTACGTCGACCGGGCGGGTCGCGAATGCGCCTATTACGACTCGACCCTGCTCTTCCCGTCCGACGTCTTCGAGCAGCGCGATCATCTCCCCGGCGTCTTCGTGCTCGACATGTCGGATCCCAGGCGGCCGGTTAAGACCGACAACCTCGTCACCCCCGCGATGCTCACGCCGCACGAGTCGATGAGCATCAACACGAAACGTGGCCTGCTCGGCGCGGTGATGGGGAACCCGCTCACCACCCCGTCGTTCCTCGACCTCTACGACCTGTCGCAGGATTGCCGGCACCCGGTCCTGCAGTCGAGCACCCCTGTTCCGTTCCTCGGACACGAAGGCAACTTCGCACCAGACGGCAAGACCTTCTACGCCACGTCAACGGCGGGAATGACCATGACGGCCATCGACGTCTCGAACCCGTCGATCCCGGTTCCGCTGTGGGTGAAGGCCGGCGTCGTGTATCACGGACTGAACATCTCCGACGATGGCAAGCGAGCGTACGTCGCGGACATCGGCGACGCCGGCCTGACGATCCTCGATACGTCGCAGATCCAAGCCCGCACGACGAATCCTCAGGTTCCCGTCGTCGCCCATCTCACCTGGCCGGAGGTGAGCATCCCGCAGACGGCGATCCCTGTGACGATCCGGGGGCACCGGTACCTCATCGAGGTCGACGAGTTCGCCGGGGGACCATCCCCGAGCGCCGAGGCAGCGGCCGAGGTGGGTGCCGCGCGCATCATCGATATCGCGAACGATCGCAAACCGAAGGTCGTCTCGAACATCCGCCTCGAAGTGCACATGCCGAAGAACCGGCCATCACAGATGACGGACCCGGGCGCCGAGAACTCGCTCCAGGGATACGCCGGTCACTACTGCGCCGTGCCACGCCGGAACGAGCCTGGGATCGTCGCGTGCACCTTCATCCTGTCCGGACTGCGTGTCTTCGACATCCGCGAACCGCGGAAGCCGCGAGAGGTCGCCTACTTCAACGCCCCACAGCACGACAACCTGTCCGCCGCGGCCATGTCGGCTCCGGCCTTCGCTCCGGAGCGGAAGGAGATCTGGTACTCGGACGGCAGCTTCGGATTCCACGCGCTGAAGGTCGCGAACGGAGCGTGGAAGTAGGTCAGGAGCCGAGGCGCCCGAGCGTGGCTTCGGCCTCCTTGACGATCCGCTCGATCACCTCGGCAACCGTCGGAAGGTCGTCGATGAGGCCGACGACCTGCCCCGACGCCATGACACCGAAGTCGATCTTCCCCTCCACCATCGCGGCCCGCAGCAGCATCGGCGTGTTCGCCGCCATGAGCATCTGTCCGTAGCCCAGCCCGGACGTCTTGCGCATCGCCAGGCCCTCTCGCAGAATGTCCGTCCATCTCGCCTTCGCGTAGCGCTTATAGGCCCAGGCGTTGCGCAGCGCGCGGACGAGCGTCCGCAGCCGGCCGGCCGCCTCGAGCTCCTCGACGAACGCGGTCCGAAGCACACGGTGCGGGAACCCGTCGACCTTCGTCGTGACGAGTGTGTCGCCGACGGTGCGAGCGAGATAGAGCTCCTTCACGGCATCAGGAACCGTGCTCTCCTTCGTGAGCAGGAACCGGGTGCCCATGGCGATGCCTTCAGCGCCGTACGCGAGGGCGGCCACGAGTCCCCGGCCGTCGAAGAACCCGCCGGCGGCGATCACC
>JBOGXL010000025.1:0-5871 GCA_050694575.1 Actinomycetota bacterium
CCGCAGATCTGCCACCGACTGTCCGTGCCGGCGCGCTCCTCCCGCCTCGCGTCCTGGACCAAGAAGGGATCGCGTGTGAGGTTCACACCCACAACAACGTCTTCCACGGCCAACTCGACCTCACGCGTGTAAATCGCTCGGATGTCCAGGTCTTCCGTTTCGAAGTCGGTGTAACCGGCCGCCGACGGATCGTGGCGGCGGACGATTTCCCTCTGTACACGAGCCACCGCTAAGGCGTCCGCATCCTTCAAGTCCGACAGGACGTCAAACGACCGCAGAGTGTCACAGCTCCTCATGGACGCGACATCACCCGGAAGGCTTCGGCTTCGAGCACCTTCAATCCCACACCCGGCGGTGAAGGTAAAAAGTACAAGGACCGCCAATTGCCAACTCACTCGCGAAGCGGCCGTCATGCCTCGATAACGCTCAGGCCCGGCACTGGGTTCAGGCTCCCAACGCTGGGCAATCAGCGAAGCTCCGCCCTGAGGACCATGGCCGTATAAGGGTCCAATCTTCCCTCGACACCGGAAGGTTCCTAGGCAAGATCCGCTGGCTGGAAGGCAAGGGAGCCGAGCCTAACGCGCCTGCTGCGCCGGCTTCTGCCTCCTGAACCGGTATCGTGTTCGCGAGTTGGGGGGGAAACACCGCTTCCTTGGGCTGCTGCTTGTGGTCGCCATGGCGACCACTGCGGTACCTGCATCCGCCGGCCCGGTCCCCACCGGCGCGCGGGTGAGCTCCTTCCCGCTTGGCTGGTACGACGCGATCAGACGCCCGGAGCGCCTCTCCCAGTTCGGGCAGGAGGGGATCGACTTGGCCGTCCCCTACAACCGCGATGGCGTCGACCCCACCTCGTATCTCGACTCGGCTCTCGTGTCCGGCGTCGGAGTGATGCTCATGATCGACCGAGCCTTGGCTGCGAAACCGGACCTGGCCCGCGTGCGGTCGTACGTCGCCCGATTCAAGTCACACCCAGCTCTTTCCGGCTGGCATCTAGCCGACGAACCGACGATCTATAGAGAACGCATCTCGCCAGAGAACGCACGGAAGGTGTATCGGACGATCCGGTCGGTCGATCCCGATCATCCCGTGGCGATCGTTTTCGGCGTCTCCGAGGACGCGCGTCCGTTCATAGGTGCCATGGACATCATGATGTTGGACGACTTTGTCTGCGTCGCGAAGAGGCCCGAGTTCAGCACCCTGCCTCTCTGGTGGAAGCACCTTACGGATCGAGCGGCCATCGGCCGCCGGGTTGGTGGCTTCATCCCCGTGATCCAGGGTTTCGGCGGGCCGTTTCTCGGGAAACGCTTGCCGACACCCGCCGAGACGCGATACATGGCCTTCGCGTCTATCGTGGCCGGAGCTACCGGCATCGTGTACTGGACCCGATACCGGGCACGAAGTGAGTGGGTGAGGTCGGTCCTGTCTCCCGTCCTCACCGAGCTGCGGCAGCTCCGTCCGGCGTTCGAGCGCCAAGCCATCCCCGGTGTGCGCGTCGCGGCTCCGAGCGTCACGGCGTCGCTGTTCCGTGAGCCCGGCGACGGATCGCTCATCCTTATCGCGGTGCATCACGGGAGCGGCAACGTGGTGGCCGGCCTCTCGGTCCGCTCCGCTGCCCTCGGCGGACGGGCCTTCGAGATGCGAAACGGACAAGCGCGGCCCGCCGATCTGGAGAAGGATGTCTTCGGTCCGTACGAGGTTCGCGTTTACAGGCTCGCCTAGGCCAGCCACGCCGGACGGTACGTCCTCAACAGCGACTGATCAAATTGTGTGGCGTCAAAGTAGACGGTCACGCACGCAGGCTGAGTTGGCGAGTGGAAACACCGGACGATCCGTCGCTTGACTTTCCCCTTAGGGGAACGCTCAGAGTGCTCGTGATGAATGAAGTAATGACCATCGGTGAGCTCGCGCGGCGTGCGGGCGTGACAACGAAGACGGTCCGTCATTACTCGAACGAGGGGTTGTTGCCGCCGTCGCAGACAAGCGAGGCGGGCTACCGGCTGTACGCACAGGATGACCTGGAGCGCCTCGCGCTCATCCGAGCACTCAGGGAAGCGGGCTTGGACCTGACCGCCATCCGCTCCGTGCTCGACCGCAAGCTGCCGTTGCGGGAGGCACTGACATTGCGCCTGCTAGCGATCGAGGCACACGTTGCCTCGTTGTCTCGAGTCGGCGCCGCGATTCGCGCAGCACTAAAGGCTGGTCCAGACGAAGACGACCTCAGGAGGCTTGCGATGGTGACCAACCAGACGGATGAGGGTCGAAAGCGCGTCATCGAGCGGTTCTTCGCGGATGTGTACGACGGGTTACCGGTCGATCAGGGGATGACTGACTCGCTGATCGAGGCTAGTACGCCCAGACTTCCGGACGAACCGACGCGCGCGCAGCTCGATGCCTGGATCGAGCTATCGGAGATCGTCTCCGATCCGAGGTTCATCGGGTGGAAGCGTGGCGTCTCAGAAGCCTGGGTAGCAACGGTTATCGATGTGGCCTCGGAGCGAACCGCGAGCGAGCAAGCGACGACCAGCGCTCGGAAGGCGATAGAGCGGGGCATAGGTCCCGACTCGGCTGAGGCGCAGCAGATAGTCGAGGGCTTCCTCGCAGCGAGTGCTTCCGCGCGTGGTCGCGAGCTCGATGACGGGTTTCGCGCGGAACTGCAGCAAGCCTCCGAAAAGTACGATCCGCGTGAGCTTCGTTACTGGGAGCTGGTCGGCATCATCAACGAGGGACACGTCGACGTCCAAACCGAAGAATCACTCTGGCTACAAGAGGCGATTCGACACTCAGTCAGCCGGTGAGGCCTCACCGTGCCCATGTCGTGTCCGCGTGGCCAAGCCGTCGCGCGATCAAAGACTTCGTCCCCGAGTTCGTCCGCTGGATCGCTTCTAGAGCGGCGACCCGTCAAGCTCGGCCACATGCCACAAGACGATGAGATCGTGAACGACGGCGTCTGCTTTGCGTGCGGTCAGCAGAACGAAGCCGGTTTGCGCATGACGTTCCGAAAGTTGTTCGCCATGAGAGGCCGCCTGACCTGGGCAAACGCCGATGGTGCGCATAGTCACGATGAGCCGGCCGGTCCTTTCCGGGAAGTGACCCTGACCCGGGTGTAATCGCGAGCTGCCGATCTCCGTTGTTCAGGCAACGGTTCCACTAACAAGGAGATCGGACGATGAAGGTGCACGGTCTGCTCGCAACCGCTGCCGCGGCAGCGATCATCGCGGGGGTCCTGCCTGCGCTCGCCGGCGACGGTAACGGCCGGACGCAGGCGGCCCGTGAAGTGGCTGAAAGAAGCGCGCTGCCTCAGACGGCCGAGGCCCCCGAGGTAGCGGCGCGACCAGACGCGCGACCAGACGCGCGACCAGACGCGCGACCAGAGCCCGATCGTCCGCAGCGGCGGCCCGAACAGTTGCGCCTCGACTGTAACCCGCTCTCCGATGGGGACCGCCGTGGCATCGGTTGCCGATGGTCGCAGTCGTCGCGTCCGGACTTCGCAGCGTACGTATTGTGGCGCGGGGACGGCGAACAGCGCGATGTTGTGTTCCGTACGGTCGACCGCTCGCACACGCGTTTCCTCGACACCGAGGTCCGCGCCGGCACGACATACGGTTACGCGGTGCACGTCGTGGATTCCCGGGGTCGCGTGATCGGTACCGGCGGTCCCGATCACGCGAAGATCGCAGGCCGCCACGAACGTCTCCGCCTCGAGTGTGAGTGGGAGGCCCGGCCTGCGATCGGTTGCGTGTGGTCGCGGTCCGAACACCCGGACTTCGCCGGATACGTCTTGCGGCGCGGCGACGGCAGCGAGCGGACGGTCGTGTTCCGCACGCGGGACCGCTCGCACACCCGCTACCTCGATACCGCCGTCCAGCCCCAAGCGTCCTACGCCTACCTGGTCGAGGTGGTCGACGCTCAAGGTGAGGTCATCGGCTCCGGCGGCCCGGTCAACGTCCCGGCGCCGCGAAACCGGGTGGCCGACACCAGGGATGACCGAACCACCCGGTAGCGTACGGTGCGTGGCGCATGACCCCGTCCCGGAGGACGAACGAGGACTCGTTGAACGAGTCTGCCGGGACGGGGATATGGCGGCGTTCGAAGTGCTCTACCGCAGGTACGTCAAAAGTGTCCATGCCCTCGCCTCCCGCAGATCCGGTTCGCGCACCATCGCCGACGACGTCACGTCGGCCACGTTCGAATGGGCCTTGTCTAAGCTCGCCTCTTTCAAGTGGCGCGAACGCGGGCTCGGCCCGTGGCTGTACCGGATCGGCGCGAGCGAATTGGCCGAGTACTACCGGGCGGCGGGTCGCGCTTCACCGCACGGCGAGCGAGCGCAGCGTGTCGCGCTCGCGAACACCGTGGAACCTGGAGTGGAAGAGGATGTACTCGGCCGTCTCGACGCGCAGGTACTGCGTGCATGCATCGGGCGTCTTAGACCTCGCTACCAGGAAGTCGTCTCGTTGCGCTACCTTGCCGGACTCAGCGCCGCCGAGGCGGCCGAGGCGATGGGTATCGGTCGGGGGTCGCTCGCTGTGACACTCCACCGCGCTATCTCTGCGCTTCGTCGTGAACTCGAAGCCTGCGCATCCGATGAAAGAGGTGACCTACGATGAGGCGGCGCGACGTTCGGCGGCACCTTGAAGTGCTCGGTCACCAAACGCCGCCCGCGCCGGACACCGAACTTGTCGAAGGGCTGGCGGCACGGCTGCGCATGGCCGGTCCGTCCTCAGGCCGCGGCGGGGTATCGCCGCTCCGCCGGCGTTCGTTGCGTCGAGCGGTCGCCGTAGCGGCTGTGGGCGTCGTCGCCGCCGGTTTCTTGATGATCGGCGGGGCCACCGATCCGCTTACGCTCACGAGTTCGACCGACTCGGTCGTGACGCTGCCGGACGGGTCGGTGTTCACCGATCCCGAGGGGCTGGCGCTGCCTGATGGGACGGTGATCAGAACCGGACCGTCCGGACGGGTCGAAGCCGGCGACGACGTGCTCGGCCCCGACCGGGAGGCGCGTGTGCGGGATGGACGTATCGTCGGCGAGCGGACGCGAACGCGACCGACGCCGACACCCCGTCCCCGATCGACACCTCAGGCCAGTCCGGTCGCTACGGGCGAGCCGCGTCCCGTCCAGTCCCCCGTGCCGACGACACGACCCGGCCCGCCGGCGATCGATCTCGCCTGCCGGGCGTCGGACCGGGGCGGTGTCATATGCCGGTGGTCACCGGTCGACGATGCGCGGTTCGCGAGGTACGTCCTCCTGCGAAACGATGGCACCGGCGATCGCGAGGTGTTCGGTACGCGCGACCGTTCGCATGTGTCGTTCACTGATAAGCAGGTGCGATCTGGCGCGAGCTACAGTTACACCGTCCTGGTCTACGACACACGCGGCGAACCGTTCGGGTCCGGCGGCCCAGTGCGGGTGACCGCGGCGTAGGACTGTCGGGCCGGGGTTACGTCCTTCCATCCCGGTGTTGATCGCAGACGAGGCGAGTTGTCTCCACGGCACGCTGATAAAGAGGGACTCAGGGTCCTGCGCAGGGGGGCCGGGTACGCCATCTGACACACCGTCAGATGTGGGTCGGCGGGACGGCAAGGTTGCCATCACGCGCGACGAGGAGAGTCGTACTTAAGGGTGGAACGCTCCCACGCTCACGAGACGGGTATGCGGCCCTTCGTATACCGCATGCAATCGCAATCGGCGCCGTATTCGAGGTATGCCACCTCCGAGATCCCGTCGATGTGGTTGGTGTAGTCGAAGGCACTGTACGCGTTGCTCGGTTGCCTTCCGAGTCGCTGGATAGCACCAAGGAATGACGACACGTTCAGTCCACGTCCAGCGATGGATGCTGGCCGCACGAAGTTGAAGAAAACATCGCACTCGATCAA
>JBOGXL010000026.1:0-2582 GCA_050694575.1 Actinomycetota bacterium
TGACCGCACCTCGCAGTCGGCCGCACGTCGCTTCCACGAAGCCGTGGACCACCTTGATGTCGGCACCCATCTGCTCGAGGCCGCGGAGATGGAGATCGATGGGACGGGGGCCGAGGAAGTCCCCGCCGGGCATCGCGACCCTCGCGCGTCCCTCCCGGGCCAGCAGCGGCGCGAGGACGGCCGTGGAGGCCCGCATGCGGCTGACGAGCTCGTAGGGTGCCTCCACGCCCAGGCGCTGCGGAACCGTGATGTCGGCGACGCCGCCCTCGACCGTGAGCTCGGCGCCGAGGTGCCGGAGCACGTCGGCGAACCACCTGATGTCGGCCACGTCGGCGACGCGTCGGATCTTCGTGGTCCCCGCGGCCAGGAGCGACGCGGCCATCAGCTTCAGCGCGCTGTTCTTCGTGGCTCCCGAGCAGGCCACCTCTCCCTTGAGGGGGTGGCCGCCTTCGATGAGGTAGGCCTGGGTCATGGACGCCTAGAGGGTAACCGGCGCAACGTCCGGCGACGGTCCGCACGCCCGTGTAGCCTCTGGCGCGAGCCGACCCGGAGCTGGCATGCGAGCGAGATCCGTTGCTTTTGTGGCGCTGGCCGTCCTCACCGTGTCCATGTCCGGTGCGCCGACGGGCCGAAGCACTCGCTCTCCCACCGACGAGCCGACCGTCCCCGTGACGATCCGGATCGCTCACAGGGACCCGCCGGTCCGGACGGCACGGGCGTCCCGGGTCGAGGGGCCGGCCGTCCGTTCCACGACCGTGGAGCCGGCGCGGGCCATCGAGGAGCCCACGCCGGCGAAGGTGGCGCGAACCGATCCCGGGCCGCCCGGGGTTATCCGTGTCTGGCATGTGATGTACACCACCACCCGGCCCTCAGACGCGAAGACCTCCGCGAAGGGGTCGCCGTGCCCGAACGCTTCGACGTGCGACAGCAACGGGGTGCGCGAGGGTCGGTGGCCGACCGAAGATTCGGGCCGAGCCGTTGTCCCGTTCGCCTTCAACGACGAGGGACGTCGTCCGGCGCGGGCGGCCGACGGCTTGGCGCATCCGGCACTGTCGGCAGCCATGAACGAGTGGATGCGGTGGAACTCCAACGTCGTCTTCCGGGACGAAGGGACTACGGACGCGACATTCGCCGCCGACGGCGAGGACGGCACGTGCGCCGACGGAACAAATGTGATCACGTGGGGCAAGTTCAGCCCGGAGGTCATCGGCGCGGCCGTGCTCTGCTTCGACCGCACGGGACGGGTCATCCGCGACGCCGACCTTGCCCTGAACGCCACCCAGCACTGGGAGCGGATGTCCGGTGAAGCCGAGAGCCGTCACTCCCACGACATACAGGCCATCTACACGCACGAGCTCGGGCACTGGCTGTCGCTCCAGGACCTGTACACCGCCGAGAGCGAGCGCCAGACGATGCACGGCGGCACCCAGTACGAGGAGTTCCACAAGCGAACGCTGGCTCGCGGAGACATCCTCGGCGTGCAGAAGGCCTATCCCTGCGGGGGCGGCGATCGTTGTCCAAGCAGTGGCATCAAAGACGACTGAACCTCGATGAGACGCTTACGGGTCGGGTTCGCCGCCGTCGTCTGCTGCGCGGCGCTGATCGGCATCGCACCTCCGTGCTTCGCCTGCTCGTGCGTCGCATCAACCGACGCCGAGCATTACGAGCGTGCTCAAGTCGTCTTCACGGGACGCGCTGCCGAGGGGCACGACCCGAACGCCGGGTCGCCGACACGCAACAGCGCCGATCCGATCCACTGGACGTTCGAACGCGAGTCGACGCAGAAGGGCTCCGTCGGCTCGCGTCCGGTCGTCACGACCACGCGGGACGAGGCGAGCTGCGGCTTCACCTTCGTCGTGGGCAAGCGCTACCAGGTTTTCGCCCGGCCGTCCTCCGGCGGCGAGCTCGAGACAAACCTGTGCGGCGAGACCCGGGATCTAGGCGCGGATCAGCAACCGTACGTGCCGCCCGCGGCCACTCCGGCCCCCCAACCACCGACGCCCGCCCCGGCCGCTGCGGCACCGGCGACCCCGGCACCGACCGCCACCGCCGAGCCGACCACGAGTCCGTCACCTTCGCCAACGTCGAGCCCGGCATCGTTCGTCCCTGAGGTCACGCGGACGGGAAGTTCCGACGAAACGAGCGCCGTCCCGGCGGTACTCGCCTTCGTGGGCGCCGTCGCCGCGCTCGGCCTAGCCGTCGCGTTCCTGCGACTGCGATGGCCGACGGCGTAGGAGCTCTGATGTCGCTCGGCCTTGCCGGCGGACTCGTCTCACGTGAGCACGGCGACGTAAACCGAGGAAGAGCGCGATGGCGATGAGCGTCGCGATCACGACGCGCAGCCACAGGTTGTTCGCCGGACGCGTGAGTACGACGTCGAGCGTCTCGTTGACCGTGGTCGTCCCGTCGTAAGCCTCGACCCGCACAGCGTACGTCGCACGGCGAGGGAACCCCTCGCCCGACAGCGGAATGCTGATGCGCCGCTCGCCCGCCTCGACGACCGCCTTCGCGCGCGCGACCTCGGCCCCCTCGCGCTCGAGAACACCTGTGATCTGTGCCGCCTTCGGCACGACGACATCGAC
>JBOGXL010000027.1:0-3574 GCA_050694575.1 Actinomycetota bacterium
GACAGGACGTCCACCGTCGCGACCTTCTCCGCCACGCGGGCCGGATGGATGAAGCCGGGCGGACACAGCGTCACGCCGAAGCCCAGCCGGAGGTTCTGCGTGATCTGGGAGAGGGCGCCGAGGACGACCTCGGAGGACGGCGAGTGCGACCGTCCCTCGCGGAAATGGTGCTCGACCGACCAGATCGTGTTGAAGCCGAACCGATCGGCGAGCTTGATCTGCTCGATCGCCTCCTTGTAGGCCGTCTGCTCGGCCTCGCGCTGGCCGTACGGATGCGGCTTGTCCGGCCACGGCTTCGGTACGTCGATCTCGTAGAGCAGGTCGAGCTTCATCGGGCCTCCTGTTGGGTCACAGCCTGTTGTTTGCTAGGGCAAACCCCTGGTCCACATAGGAAACCCTACCGACAGGCCGGACGGGCTGTCAAGGGCAGCGGGAGCCGCGGAGCGGTCAGCGCCGCCGCGAGCGGCGCAGGCGTACCGCGTCCACCTTCGTGCCGTACGGCGTCAGCGCCTTGACGGTCATCATCGTCGTGCCGTTGACGCGCGGAGTGACGTCTACGGCGATGTAGCTGAGGTCGAGGTATCGAGTGACCGACCAGGGGGCCGGCTCGGGAACGCGCCCGCCGCCCTCGATCGTCACGTAGCTCATCGGATGAGCCGACAGCTCGATGCGCGGGTTGCCTCCGGATCCCGCGGTTATGTACGTCGTGCCATCGCGCGTGGGGTCGATCTGGGTCGGCTGCACAGTGTCCAGGGGGCCGGCGGCGGCGGCGAGCTTCGGGTGCGCGCGCTCGTACGAATGGTTGTGCCCGTTGATGACGAGATCGACCTGGTACCTCTCGAAGAGGCCGTCCCACTTGTCGCGCAATCCCTGGTCGGACGCGTGCAGGAGGTTCGTGCAGTAGCTGCACTGGTGGTAGCCGACGACTATCCAGTCGATCCGCGAGCTCTGTCGCGCCTCCTTCAACTTCGCTTCGAGCCAACGCTCCTGAGCGCCGCCTAGGTAACCGACGTTAGCGGGTATCTCGTAGTTGGCCTCGTTCGCATCGAGCGCGATGAACCGAGCGTTGCCGTAGTCGAACGAGTACGTCACGACGGGCTCGTCCTTCACGCGTGCCCCATTGCCGGGAAGGACAAACCGGCTGACCACGCTCTGCTCGTAGCCACGCTTGCCGTAGCCCGGCTCCATCTCGTGGTTCCCCACTGTGACCATCCACGGGACGTTCGACGCCACGCGCTTGATCTGGCCGAGCCACTCGTCCCAGACCTCGGGGTGGACGAACTGGTCTCCCTGGAAGTCGTCGGGGATCGCTTGGCTGCTGCCTAAGCCAAGCTGATACGCGTAGCAGAGGTCGCCGACGTGGAAGTGGAAATCGGGCCGCTGCGAAGCGACGGCAGCCGTCACGAGCACGGCGTTGTCGCTCACGCCCTGATCGCCGAAAGCGGTGAAGCGGAATCCCCTCGGCCTCGAGGGCGCCGTCGCGAACCTGCCCTGCGGACCGTTACGCCCCGGCTCCCCCACGATGTACTCGAACGTCGAGCCCGGGGTCAGACGCGACAGACGCACATGGTGATAAGCCGACTCGACGCCCGGCACCGTACGCGTCTCGGCCGGCAGAGCCGAGCTCCATGCCCTTGCGCCGAGGGGGCGGTACCGGAGGATGGGCCTGCGGACGGACACCGGCGACGACCAGGACACGACCATCTGAGTGCGCGCATCCGCTCCGTAAGAAAGATGTGGGGACAACGCAGGCACGGTGACCGCATCCACGCTCTGGCGCCACAAGGTCGGGCCGATAACCGACGCCGCGCCGGCGGCGAGCGCGCCCTGGAGGAATCGGCGCCGGCTGATGCCGCCGCGCAGGTACTCGTACTGCTCGGCCATCGACAGCTGTTGCTCGTCCAGGCCGAGGTCGCCCCAGGGCGTGCGCAGTCTCAATGGTGCTCCCTCCCCGCTCCGGCGTGAGCTTAGACCCGCAAAGAGCCGTAGACAACAGGCCTCGTGCGGGCGCAGGTTCCGGTGTGCAAACCTTCGTGCATGCGCTTCGTCGTCTACGGGGCAGGGGGGATTGGGGGCGTTGCGGGCGCACGCCTCCATCAGAGCGGACACGACGTGCTGCTCGTTGCCCGTGGCGCTCACTTCGATGCTATCCGCGGTAACGGCCTGCGCCTCCAGTCGCCAGAGGAAGACGTGACGCTCGAGATCCCAGTCGTCGACCATCCGTCGGCCGTCGACTGGCGCGACGACGACGTCGTGTTCATGGCGATGAAGTCACAGGACACGCTCGCCGCCCTGCACGCGCTGGCCGAAACCGCTCCGACGTCCATCTCCGTCGTGTCCCTCCAGAACGGCGTCGCGAACGAGGGACAGATCCTCCGCTTCTTCCCCAACGTCTACGGCATATGCGTGATGTGCCCGACCAACTACCTCACCCCCGGCGTCGTGCAGGGCTATTCGTCGCCGGTGACGGGGATCTTCGACATCGGGTGCTATCCCGACGGCCTGGACGAGACGGCTCAAGCGATATCCACCGCGCTGTCGCGGTCGACGTACGTCTCCGAGCCCCGCCCGGACATCATGCGCTGGAAGTACGGCAAGCTCCTCATGAACCTCGGCAACGGCATCGACGCCCTGTGCGGTCCGGCGGCGCGGGACACCGATCTCTATCGGATCGTTCGCGAAGAAGGTGCGCGTGTGCTGCGGGCGGCCGGGATCGACTTCGTCGACGCCGACGAAGACCGCGAACGGCGCGGAGAGATCATGCGGATCCGACCCATCGAGGGTCGGCGCCGCGGCGGCGGCTCGACGTGGCAGAGCCTCGAGCGCGGCCTGCGCACCGTCGAGACCGACTACCTCAACGGCGAGATAGTCCTGCTGTCGAGGCTGCACGGCGTCCCGGCCCCCTTGAACGAGCTCATGCAACGACTGACCGTGCAGGGCGCCCGTGACGGAGTCGCCGCCGGATCCGTGCCTCCGGACGAGATCCTCAAGCAGCTCGGGTAGCGCGATGGCGGACAAGCGCATCCTCATCAGCGGCGCGACGGGCTTGATCGGCTCGGCTCTGGATGAGGCACTCGTCGGGGACGGACACACGGTTGTACGGCTCACCCGTTCACCGAAACAACCGCGCGACAGGCGCTGGGATCCCGCATCGGGCGAGATAGACGCGGCGGCGCTCGACGGAGTCGACGCGGTCGTCCACCTCGCCGGCGAGTCCATCGGCTCGCACCGATGGTCGGCCGAGCAAAAGAGGCGCATCCTCGACAGCCGAGTGCGCTCGACGGGGCTGTTGCGCCGAGCCATCGAAGACCGGACGGATCGTCCGGCCGTGTTCGTCAGCGCCTCGGCCATGGGTTACTACGGCAACCGTGGTGATGAGGAGCTGGACGAGTCGTCACCGCCGGGCGACGCGTTCCTCTCGCACGTGTGTGTGGCCTGGGAGAACGAGGCGCGACCCGACGCTACGCGCACCGTGATGGTCCGCACCGGACTCGTCATGACGCCCAAGGGCGGGGCCATGCAGCGGATGTTGCTCCCGGCCAAGCTCGGCCTCAGTGGGCCCATCGGCAACGGA
>JBOGXL010000028.1:0-7120 GCA_050694575.1 Actinomycetota bacterium
GTACAGCGTCGTGTTCCCTTGCCACTCCGACAGCATCCCGGCCAGCTCACCGGCCTTCCGGGGACTCGAGGGGTCTGTGTAGGGAGCCGAGTCGAAGTGGCACAGGATCGCCTTGGCACCGCGGCGCATGATCCTGTGCGTCGCGACGGGAGAGTCGATCCCGCCCGAGAGCAGCGACACAACCTTGCCCGACGCACCGACCGGCAGCCCCCCCGGGCCCTCGAAGCGATCGACGTAGACGAAGGTGCGCCCGCCGACGACCTCAACGCGCACCGTCACGTCCGGGGAGCCGAGGTCGACGTCCTTGTGCATCGCCTCCTGCACGGCAGCGCCGAGCTCGATGTTGATGTCCCGCGAGTTGAAGGGTAGCTCTTTCGTGGATCGGCGAGCGGCTATAGCGAAGGTTTCGAAGGGACGACGGACGAGAAGGTCGAGAGCAGCCTGCTTCATCGACGGGATGTTCGATCCGGTGATCGCGCACGGCGCGTACGACGCCACTCCGAAGACACGTTCGATGCGCGCCAGCAACGCGTCGGTCGGATGTCCCGTCGTATGGATGAGCAACCGGCCGCTGAGGACCTCGACACCGCCGTGGTCGCAGCCCTCGAGCGACGATCGCAGATTCCGCACGAGGCTGCGCTCGAAGAATCCGCGATTCCGACCCTTCAAGCCGATCTCGTGGTAGTGCACGACGACGCCATAGGTGTACGGCGCCGACAACACGTCGGCATGCGCGGACGACCGAGAGCGTGCGGGCTCCATCTCGTCTAGACTACGGCGGCTGCTGTGGCGGAGGAGACGCACCCTCGCCCGGGGAGGGACGGTTGGGAGAACGCATACCACTCTTTCCCCTTCATACGATCCTCCTGCCGCATACCGATCTCGGGCTCCACGTTTTCGAGCAGCGTTACCGCGACCTCGTGTCCTGTTGCCTCAACGATTCGCGTGAGTTCGGCGTCGCCTTGATCAAGCGGGGGAACGAAGTCGGCGGCCCCGCCGACCCCCATGTGGTTGGAACCTCTGCGCTGATCGCAGGTTACGCACGTCTACCCGACGGACGCTACCTCCTCGAAGTCGAGGGAACGCGACGATTCCGCATAGACGCAACGAGCAGCAACGGCTCCTATCCTTCGGCGGATGTGTCGTGGCTCCCGGAGCCGATAGGGAACTTCGGCGATGCGCGACTGGCCGGTGACGAGGTCGACAGACTGTTCGCCGCGTATCGTTTGCGCTGCGGGGACGGCGATCTCCCCGTCAAGCTCCCCGTCGATCCCATCACACGCTCGTACCTCGTCGCGTCGCTCCTGCGGATCGATCCGCCGGAGAAGCAGCGGCTGTTGGAGCTGGATTCGGCGGATGTGCGGCTGCGCGAGGAGGCCGAGATCCTCCGGCGGGAGATCATGCTCCTCGACCATCTGCACGCGAAGCGCCTCTAGA
The DNA here is from genome assembly GCA_050694575.1 of Actinomycetota bacterium. Classification (GTDB taxonomy): domain Bacteria; phylum Actinomycetota; class JAICYB01; order JAICYB01; family JAICYB01; genus JBOGXL01. Next base: position 1,438 of record JBOGXL010000028.1, read on the forward strand.
ACGCCGCTACGAGCCGTTCCGCGATCTGACCAGCCCAAGGAGCTCGTCCAGCTTCTCCTCGAGGTCGGCGGTCGAGATCTCCCCTTGGTGCACGAACCCCAGCTCGCCGTCGGCCCTGTAGAACTGCGTTACGGGCAGGCCGAGGATGTTCTGCGTCCGCTTCACGTCGGCTCTCGACATCGCGTAGCTGCGGAAGGGCAACCGGTACCGCCGGGCGAAAGCGCGCGCCGATGCCCTGTCGTCCTCCACGTTGACGCCCACGAACCCGACGGCCGGCCCATGCCGCTTCGTCGAGGCCACTATTCTCGGCATCTCCTTCTTGCACGGCTCACACCACGTCGCCCAGTAGTTCACGACGACGGGCTTGCCGCGGAAGGCGCGGACGGCCGACGCGAGCCGAGACGGTGATCCGGCGACGACGGTACTCGTGGCGTCCTGCAGCGCGGACGGGCGCTCGCCGGAGCCGCACGAGAAGACGAGGACGGCGAACACGACAAGGACGGGAACCAAACGACCGTTCGTCACGGCAGGACTACCGCTCGCCGAGCTCGCGTGAGATCTCAGACAGCTGTTCGATGCGACGCTCGAGCGACGGGTGCGTCGAGAAGATCTCACGTACCGACGTCGGCACGATGAAGAACGCGTTCATCGACTTGAGCTGACGCTTCGCGCGTGGAGACGTGTGCTCGACGTCACCGGCGATCTTGACGAGGGCGTTGGCGAGGTCGCGCGGGCGGCGCGTCAGGTGCGCCCCGCCGCGATCGGCGGCGAGCTCCCGGTAACGACCGAGCGCGAGGATGAGCAGCTGCGAGACGAAGTACACGAGCATCGAGATGAGGTAGACGACCCAGATCGAACCTCCGCTGTCGTCGTCATCTCCGCCGCCGAACAGGCCTGTGAAGAAGAACATACGCATGAGGAAGAACGCCACCATCGCGAAGAACGAAGCGAGAGTCATGACCGCCACATCGCGATTCACGACGTGGAAGATCTCATGCCCGAGAACCGCCTCCACCTCGTGGGGCTCGAGCCGCTTCATCAGGCCCTCCGTTACAGCGACCACGGCATGGCGAGGACTGCGTCCCGTCGCGAAGGCGTTCGGGATCGGCAGCTTCGAGATCGCCACCTTCGGCTTCGGGATCCCGGCGTCGGCGGCCAGCCTCTCGACCATCGCGTGAAGCTCGGGCGCTTCTTCCGGCGAGACTTCCTTCGCCCCCATGCCCCACATCGCCATGCGGTGCGAGAAGAAGTATTGGAACCCGAGCATCACGGCGGCTATGACGATCAGGGGGCCGAACGAGACCCCGTTGGAGGAGAGAAACGCCAGGAAGGCCAGGTAGACGGCGGCCAGAAGCCCGAGCGTGATGAGCATCCGCGCTCGCAATCCCCAGTCCGCCCGCGCTACGGGTTGAGCCACCGGTGTCCTCCTGTCACGGGATTGTCTCATCATCGCCGTCGAGTAGCGTTGCCTCGCCCACTCCCTACGAATGGACAACGAACCAGCCCTCGCAGAAGGTCCACGCCGGGTCGACCTCGGCCGGTCCGAGTTCGTCTGGGTGAGCGGCACCGGACAGCGCGTCCTGCTGCTCCACGGATGGGGCCTGCAGCCGCCGGTCTTCCGGACGACGCTCGAGCGACTGGCGCACCGCGGCTTCCAGGTGGCTGCGCCCGGTCTCGCCGTGGTCGGGCGGCGGTGGGACCTCGACCGCGCGATCCATCGCGTGGAGAAGACGCTCGACGCGCTCGAGTGGGAGGACGCGGTGGTGGTCGGCTACTCGCTCGGCGGCGCCGTCGCCAGTGCCTTCACCGCCGCCTCACCCGAACGCGTCCGGCTGCTGGCTCTCGTGAACTCCGTCGGCCTGCGCATCGATCGCGGCATGCTCGCTTGGGCGCTGCCCATCGCGCGGTATGCGTCCCCGTCGAACCTGTCGGCCATGCGGGCCGTGGGCCGGAACGCTCTGCGCTTCGGCGGCCTCCAGAATCTCGCCGACGCCGCCACCTACGCGCGTCTCGCTCACCTCGATGCGGAGTTCGCGCGCATCCGCCAGCACCGTGTGCCTGCCGTCGTCTTATGGAGCGCCAACGACCGGCTCCTACCCGTGCGGATGGGACGAGAGATCGCCGACGCACTCGGCGTCGCGATCCACGTGGTCCCGAGCGCCGACCACGATTGGCCCGTGCGCGCTCCCGAGCTCTTCGCGCGCGAGCTCGACCTGCTCCTGCGCGCGTCTCTCGTGAAGCGCCGGCGGAAGGTCAGCGAGCGCCGGCCAAAGCGCGCCGGACGTCGGGACAGGCCATAACCGACGCATAAGCCTCGAGGATCCCGTCGCTCGTGCTGGACCACGGGAACCGCTGAGCGAGCCGGACGGCGTTGCCCCCGAGCCTCCGTCGCGCCGAAGGATCGGCCAGAACGCGCGAAAGCGCGGCGGCGAACCCGGCGGGATCGCGCCGGCCGACGAGATAACCGGTTTCGCCGTCCCGGACGGTCAGTCGCAGTCCGCCGACGGCCGTCGCTACCACGGGCGTTCCGCACGCCGCCGCCTCCAGAGCCACGAGGCCGAAGGACTCCGATGCCGACGGAACGACCACCACATCGGCCGCGCGATACAGGTCGGGCAGCTCGCGATGGGGCACAGGTTCGAGGAACTGCAATCGGTCGGCGACGCCGAGCCGGCGAGCGGCCAGTCGCAAGCGCATGCGCTCCCCTCGGCTCCCGCGCGGCGAGTCACCACCCACGATGACGAGCCGGGCATCGGGAACCATCCGGCGGAGCTGGGCGAGGGCGTGCACCGCGATGTCGGTGCCCTTGAACGGCTGCAACCGTCCGACGAAGACGATCGTGGGATCGTCGCCGAAGCCGAAACGTCTCCGTGCCTCTACATCGTCTCCCGGCGCGAAGCGCAGAAGGTCCACTCCGGGTGGGACGACATGGATGCGCTCGGGATCGGCGCCGTAGAGCTCGATCAGCTGGGCTCGTTCGGTCTCGGTCGGCGCGATGATGCGGTCGGCGGCTTCTATGACGCGAGCCTCGCCGCGCTTGCGGAAGATCGGCTCGGGGGTGTCACCCGTGCTCGAACCGTCCTTGACCCGAGCCAGCGTGTGGAACGACACCACCAGCGGAGCGTCCCAGAGCTTTTTCAAGAACGCACCGGCGACACCCGACAACCAGTAGTGCGCGTGGATCACGTCGTAGGGTCCGACGTCTGCTATGGAGTCGGCGAACCTCCGGACGAGCCGCGGGAGCCGGTCCTTGTGCACCTGTCGCGCCGGTCCCGCTGCAACCGTAAACACCCGCGCCCCGGGCGCCATCTCCTGCACGCCGGGCTCGTCGGGATCGTTGCGGCGCGTGAAGATGTCGGAACGCACACCGCGGCCGGCCATCTCTTCGGCGACCTCGCGGATGTACACGTTCATCCCGCCGGCGTCACCCGACCCGGGCGGCTCGAGCGGTGATGTGTGTACGGAGAGAACCGCAACGCGACAGGAGGGGTCCGTCATCGTCCGCACATCGTACTCGCGTGGGGTCAGGAGCCGACCGGCTCGCGAACGGCGAGCATCACCTGATAGACCGGGCGTGCGACCGGACCGAACCGCCGCTTGTACGGCTCATCGCCCCGGAGGAAGTCGAAGAGGCGTTTCCCGCCTCCGATCGCTTGCTCGATGAGACAACCGACGAGCACCATGCCCGGCGCGTGCTTCGCAAGGTCCGGACGGAACGAGGAGTTGTAGAGCGCGAAGGTCCCCCGGAAGTCGTAGGAGAAGGTGCAGGCGACAGGCTCCCGATCGAGCTCGAGCACGTCCAGCCGCGCCAGTCCGAAGAGGAAGAGGTCCGCCGCCAATCGACGGAAGAACCGCTCCCGCTCGGGCGTGAAGAACCCCGCCTTCTCACCGGGAGCCTGCCTGTGGAACTCGAGGAAGTTTTGAAGATCGGCCTCCCACCCGACCTCGTGCGCGCGGCGAACCCGCCATTCACCAAGGTCACCGAACCGGCGCCGCTTCCGCCGCAACTCGTGACGATCGTGGCTCGAAAGACCGCTGAGGTACTCGTCGAAGGTCGCCGGCAGCTCGATGGTCGGCGCCACGTCGACCTGCTCGTGAGAGAAACCGAGGCCGCCCGTTCGCGCCACCTCCTCGAGAACACCCAGCCACCGCTCACCGTCGAGCACCGAATTGAACCGGACGCGACTGAACGCGCGGTCGGTGAAGGCCCAGTCCAGGAAGAACCTCAGCGCCTCGGCTTCGCGGCCCGGAACGGCGGCGGGAACCTGGTCGTCGGTCACGTCGTCGGAGCCGAGGAAGGAGAGGAGGCCGTCCTCGTCGACGCAGGTGCAGGTCGGGAAGACGGCGATCGGCTCGTCGCCGTCCCAGACCAGAGCGAGCAGCAGCTCGCCCGACCCCATCGACTCCCACCAGGCCTGCGCCCATGCGGGGTGCGAGAACACACCGGCATCGACGTCACGCTCGAGGATGCGCTCCCAAGGCCGTACGGCCTCAGCCGAGAAGGAATCGAACAAGCCGATGCGCAACGCCACGGGCCAAAACGTATCAGTAGCCTTAGACGCGCCGGGCCCTTGCGCGCTCCCGGCCCTTGCGCGCTCCCGCGCGCTCCCGGCCCTTGCGCGCTCCCGCGCGCTCCCAGTTGATCGGGGGCGCTCACGCGCGCTTCGCGCGCTGCGCCCCCCGAACCCCCCGCGGAAGCAGTTGCGTGGGAAGTGAAAAGGCCCGCCGGGGGTGGCGGGCCTTTTCGGGGGGTGCGGGGAGGGGGTCTTAGGAGATCTCCGCTGCGGCGTTGCGGGCCGCGGCCGAAACCTTGGCCGAGGTCTTGGCGGCCGGCTTGGCGGCGCCGTTGCCGTTGCCGCGTCCGACGGCCTTCTGGATGCGACCACGGATATCGGTCACCTGCTTGCGCGCGTCGGTGCGCAGGGTGTCGACCTGCTTCCGCGCGCTGTCGGGAAACTCACGGATCTGCTTGCGAGCTTCCGTCGGGAACTCACGCACCTGCTTCTGGAAGTCCTTGGCGTCCTTGCGGACGCGATCGACGACCTTCTCACCGCGTGCGGCGAGCTCCTTGGCCTGCTTGCGCAGCTTGGGCTCGATCTCACGCGCTTGGTCGACTATCGACTTCTCGCGCAGCTCGCTGGTGCGCTCGACGATCTGGCGGACGACCGGCAACTGCTGAACCTTCTCGACGGCAAGGTCGGCAGCTCCGACGGCCACGTACAGCCCACGCTCGATGACGCTCATGCTTCACCTCCTGCAACCTGGCGTCGGACACGCCGCTCGGCGGTCTCTATGCGAAACCGCTCGTAGGTCTCGGCGAGCTCACGACGCTGTCTGTCGGTCAATTCGGAATCCCGGAAGATGGCCCGCAGAACGTCGGACGAACGATCGTCCGGACCACCGTCGAGGATCCCGGCCTGCGTGAAGAGCGACTCGGCGGAAACCTGGAGAGCCGTCGCTATCCCTTTCAGGATCTTGGCGCTCGGTTGCCGGAGACCCCGCTCGATCTGGCTGAGGTACGGGTTCGATACTCCCGCGCGCTCGGCCAACTTCCGCAGCGACAGCTGAGCCTTGCGCCGCTGGTCCCGGATGTAGGTACCGACATCCGGTATCCGCTGGGTCCGCTCGTCACTCACCCGCCGAGCTTACCCCAATCGATAGCCTTTTGCAAGCACTCGTGAAC
>JBOGXL010000029.1:0-3316 GCA_050694575.1 Actinomycetota bacterium
ACGTGAAGTCCGGACGCGTGAGGTGGGAGATCGTCGTCGAGGAAACGCCGGTCACCTTCGCGCCCGGCGGCCCCGAATCGGAGGCGCTGGCCAGCGTCGAGGGGGCCGAGCTGCGCCGCGCCCTCGGGCGGCTGACGGAGGAGCAGCAGGAGATCGTCCTGATGCGGTTCTTCCAGGGCCTGCAGATCTCCGAGGTGTCGGCGGCGACGGGGCGGACTGAGGGCGCCGTCAAAGCGCTGCAGTTCAGAGCCCTGCGCGCCCTGGCTCGGATCCTCGACCTGGGCGACTTCGCCGAGGGGACCAGATGAGGAGGCGACGAGTATCCATCGACCTCGTGCGTCGTTCTCAGTACAGTGGGTCCGTTTGGGCACGCCCAAACGCTACGGCGACGTGGAGGAACACCGATGAGCGACCAAGGCAGGCGACGCCCGCGACCCCCGGCATCAAGCAGGTCCGGAGCTCGCAGGGCCGCCGCGACGCGACCGGCTCCCCAGACGTCCTCCACCGCTCCGACCAAGACGGTGTCGGCGCGGCGCCAGCGCATCTACCGCATCCCCGTCCTCGGCACCATCGCCTACGTCGTCTGGCCCCCGCGCTCGGGACGCACGAGCGTCTTCCGCAAGTCGCTGTCGTCGGCCCTCGCGGTCATCGCGCTCCTCGGGGTCGGGATGGCCGCCTACCCGTGGGCGGGCGACGACTACCCGTTCTTCTACCGGGTTCCCGTCGAGAAGCTCATCGAGTGGTCGAACTTCCTCAGCGACATGCAGACCAACCGCTTGCAGGATCAGCTGGAGAAGGAGTTCTTGGCCTGCGGCGATCAGTACTGCCGCGGGGAGGGCGATCCGCTGACGCGCATCGAGATCCCCGACCTCGGCGTGAACACGATCGTCGTCGAGGGGACGACACCGTCGGCTCTGAAGGCCGGCGCGGGTCACTACCGCAACACGCCTCTGCCCGGTTCGAAGGGCAACGTGGCCATCGCCGGGCACCGGACGACCTACGGCCGTCCCTTCAACAAGCTCGACGCGCTGGAGCCGGGCAACAGGATCGTCCTGACCTCTCCGATCGGACGCTTCACCTACAAGGTGATAAGAGCGCCGCGAAACACCAACCACTCGGCCTTCAAGGCCGCCTGGATCACGAACCCGTTCGACTGGTCGGTGGCCGGGAAGACCAAGGGCGACTTCCTCACGCTGACCACCTGCCATCCCAAGGGCAGCGCCCGGGAGCGGCTGATAGTCCGGGCCGAGCTGATCAGCAGCGAGCCGGTCTCCCGGGCGGCCTAGCCGCCTGGCCCCCACGGGGCGCCGATGGATCCCTGAAGGCCCTGCTCGCGACCGCTATTCTGGTTGATGACCTGCGGAAACGCGCTCGGGCACGTTACCTAGAGCCCTCCTGGCTCGTTGAACCACTGGAAGGGTAGCCGCGTGACCGATCGATTCAGCGACCGACGAGACGCCGAGGCGCTCCAGGAGGCACTGGAGCGCCATCTCGACCTGCTCGGGAAAGGCGTCACCGGCGCGAAGGCGGGCCGGCGCATCGCCACCGAGCTCGAGGGTGAGGCGGCCGTGCTCTTCCGGCTCGCCGTGGGTCTGGAACAGGCGGCGGCCCCGATGCCCGCGCCGTCGGCCGAGCTCACGGAGCGCGTAGCCGCGCACATCGGCTCGATAGGCAAGGTCGAGCATCTGGCGCCGAGGCGGTCCCTCCTCCGTGGCCTGATCCGCTTCCCCGGCCTAGGCGTGGCCTCGGCCGCGGCGGCCATAGCGATCTTCGCCGGGTTGCTCGTCCCGGCTTTCCGCAGCCTCCCCGGCGACGCGCTCTACGCGTTGAAGCGTGTCTCGGAGAGCGCGCGTGTCGCCGTCGTGTCCGGATCCACCGAGGCGCAGCTGCGTCTGCACATCGCCGACGAGCGCTACCAAGAGGTCGAGGCCCTCGTCGAACGCGCACAGCTCCGTGGGGTCGGGCCGGGACTCGCGGCCGCGGCCGCCGTCGACGACATCACCGACCCACGCCTCGTCGAGCTGATCGAGGACACCCTGGCCGATGCTCAGGTGCAGATCGAAGCCGCGGCCGAGATCCTCATCTCCGCGTCGACGGACGTGCAGGGGCTCGATGACCTCGTCGCCATCAGCCAGCGCGGCCGTCAGCTCGTCACCCAGATCGCCGAAGACCTTCCCGAGCCCGTCAAGCCCCCCGTGCTGTCGAGCGTCGTGAGCCTCGCCAGGATCGAGGCCAAGGCCAAGGCCGCGAGGATGGTCGCCGAGCAGTCACAGGCACAGCCGGAGTCGCAGCCCGCGCTTCAGCCGTGCGACACGCCGACGCCCGAGCCCACGCCGGTCCCCAGCGATCCTTCGGCTTCGGCCGAGCCGACCACGACGGCGACGCCGACCGGCACCCCCGAACCGACGACGACGCCCGAGCCGACGCCGTGCCTGGCACCGTCTCCGACACCGACGCCGTCGGAGAGTCCGTCGCCGAGCCCGACGCCCGAGCAGGTGTCGGAGACGTCGCCCCCTCCACCGTCCCCTAGTCAAGCCCCGCCGGGGGGGCGGGGCGACAGCCGGAACGCCGAGCCTTCGTGGCACGGACCCACTCCTTCGCCCGGTGCGTAGGGTTTAGCCGAACGGGAATGAGAGACTTCACCTGATGCGACGAGCTCTACGGGTTCTTGCGGTGGTAGGCGTGTGGGCGGGAGCTTCGTTCCTCGGCCCGTCGGCCCAAGCGCACCACACGATCTCCTTCACTCCATGCAGCGATCCGGAGCCGACGCCGACGGGCGGCGAACCGCCGGCGAGCCCCACGCCGACGCCCGGTCCGGAAGCATGCACACCTGTTGAAGGCTCTCGACTCACCGATGTCGTGAATCTCGAGTTCAGGGTGGACGACCAGTTCGGCATCGAACGCGTCGAGCTGCGCATCCTCTCCGAGGAGGACGGCATTCCCAGCCCCAAAAATGGAGCACCGATTGTAGAACCTTGGACATTCGAGCGGGGCAGCGCTCCCACCTCGCAAACCTTGCGATACAACTGGGACACCAACACGCTGACGCCCCGCAATGGCCGCTATAAGGTGCAGGTCATCGCGTACAGCTACGGTCCCGATCACGCGCCGCAAGCCTCCTCGCCCGAGTGCCGGCAAGACTATTGGGTCGCCGAGCGTTGCGACCTGCGCGTCGACAACCAGCCGAAGACCCCCGCAGCTCCGCGCATCATCGCTAAGACCGGGACGACGGTGTCGGTCGAATGGGACAAGGCCCCCGAGCCCGACGTCCTGTCCTATCAGCTCTATCGCACCAAGACCTCTTCGCCCGAGAAGG
>JBOGXL010000030.1:0-9224 GCA_050694575.1 Actinomycetota bacterium
CTGTGACCAGAAGACCATCGGAAAGCCGTGTGCGGGAAAACCGCACGCACGGTTTGAAAGGGGGTGGCTGGAAACAGGCCCGCTAACGCGGGTACTGCGCCAGCATCTACCAATGGCCAAGGAACTGGCAGGGACGCTTGAAAGCACTTCGTTCGTCCACCTGGGCACGCAGCATCGGGGCAAGGTCCGCGACAGCTACATCGACGGCGATGTCCGCACGATAATCACTACGGACCGTCAATCCGCCTTCGACCGGGTTTTGGGAACAATCCCGTTCAAGGGCCAAGCCCTGAACGAGATCGCGAACTTCTGGTTCAGGGCGACTGCTGACATAGTTCCCAACCATCTCCTCGAAGCGCCTGACCCGAACGTGGTTCGGGCGCGTGACTGCGACGTCGCTGCGCTTGAGTTCGTTGTTCGCGCTTACATCACCGGAGTGACAAAGACGTCTCTGTGGTTCAACTACGAGCAGGGAAAGCGAGAGGTAGCCGGCAATAAGCTGCCCGAGGGTCTCCGCAAGAACGAGCGACTCCCCCACCCCATACTGACGCCATCGACCAAGTTAGAGGAGAACGATCGCAATATCAGCCGCGCTGACGCCGTCAACGAAGGCCTGATCAGCGAGGAGCTGTTCGACAGGATCGCAGCCATCAGCTTCGAGTTGTTCACACGCGGCACGGAGGTCGCAGCGGATCGGGGGTTAATCCTGGTCGACACCAAGTACGAGTTCGGGCTTGCCGGCGACGATGTCGTCCTCATCGATGAGGTTCACACACCGGACAGCTCCCGATTCTGGTACCGGGAGGGGTACGACGAGCTGTTTGCAGCGGGCAAGGACCAACGCGCCTTGGACAAGGAACCCCTGCGGGAGTGGTTCGTCGAGCGAGGCTTCCGTGGCGACGGCCCGGCGCCTTCGCTACCAGATGACGTCCGAGTCGCCACTGCGTCTCGGTACATCGCTCTTGCCGAGGAGATCACCCAGCGAACATTCGAGCCAACACCGGAGACGGCGAGGGATCGCGTTGCGTCGCTCCTAACGAACTGATGCAGGTAAGGCCCGAACGGTTCCAGGGTATGAAACCGACTTTGGATTACCGCCGTAGAACTCGCGCCTGCACCCGACCGCCTGCGGCGTCGGGTGAGCCGCCAATCCGTTAGGCCGACGGGAGCGTCCAGCGTGGCCGTCCGAGTCCGCGAGCTTGAATACGGCGAAGGTCTCCACTGGAAAGACTTACGACTCCGGGCGCTCACGGAGAGTCCCGACGCCTTTGCTGTCACCTACCAAGCTGATGCTCACCTGCCAGACGACTCGTGGCACCAGATGATCGACGCGACCGCCGCCGATCGCTTGTCGGCCAGCCTCGTGGCGGAAATCGATGGCTCTTCCGCGGGTATGGCGTACTGCCGCGTCGATGAGAACGATCGCTCGGTCGGGCTGCTGTTCGCGATGTGGGTGGATCCTCCATGCCGCAGGCAGGGGGCTGGCCGCGCGCTGGTCGAGTATGCGCTGGCGTGGATGAGGAATCTTGGAGCGCTCACGGTCGAGCTGACCGTTACTGGAACAAACGACGAGGCCGTCCATCTCTACACGTCGATGGGGTTCATCGATACTGGCGATCGTGAGCCACTTCGCGATGGCTCGACTCTTCAGGTAATCAAGATGAAACGAGAGATCGGATGAAGGTGTCGCCGATCTCCCCCAGACTTGGGTTATGAGGACCTATCTTGCGTTTCCACTCCGACGGCCTAACTAACTCGATGCAGGAGGAGTCCGCGGCGCGCTACGCGCGCCCGCGGCTCCTCAGCATCCAAAGTCGTTGGACAGACCTCGCGCAGTTCCGCGATTCTTGACTACTATCCGCCATTGGCGTATAGTGCGTCGTGGTAATCGTTGAGACACAGGTCTTCACTCGACTCATCTGCGAGCTGCTGTCGGATGAGGAGCTTCGGCGGCTGCAACTGGCTTTGGTGCTTCGGCCCGAGCAGGGGGCTTTGATTCGGGGTGCAGGTGGGCTTCGGAAGATTCGGTGGGCGAGGTCGGGCGGTGGCAAACGCGGTGGACTCAGGGTCCTCTAACTACTGGGACAAGCCCGAAGAGCGTCTGTACATGATCTACGTGTTCGAGAAGACGAGGCGGACTGATTTGACGCCGGCGCAGCTCAAGGAGCTCGGGCGGATCGTAAAGGAGGAGCTCAAGTGAAAGCGAAAGAATTCGAGGACCTCGTGGCGAGCGTTCGCCAAGCGGGAAAGATCAAGCGAGGCGAGATGGCTCCGTCTCGACGCTTTGTCTTCAAACCAGCCCAGGTCCGCAAGATACGTACCAGTCTTGGGCTGTCCCAATCAGAGTTCGCTTTGCTCCTCGGAGTCAGCGTTGCCACTCTCCAAAACTGGGAACAAGGTCGGCGACAGCCGGAAGGATCAGCGCGGGCGTTGCTCCGTATCGCGGCGACGCATCCAGAGGCAGTGATGAAGTCGTTGAGCGCGTGAGCTGGCTGTCCAACTCGCGCCAGGAGCGGACGGCGCTGCGCGCCGCCGCTCAGGCGCAAAGTCGTTGGGCGGACGGGGCTGACTCGTAAGGAGTGTCCACACCGTGCGGCGTCCACTTGCCGACGATGTGCAATCCGGAAGTGGTTCTTGAGACGCAAGGTCGCGATTGCCGGCGTCGTACTGATTGGGTTGCTCGTCATCGCGGCCGCGGTCCTGTGGGTGTGGAAGCCGTGGGTTCCGGCGATCGAGCTCCTTGATCCTGGTGAGAACGGCGAACGAGTCGTCGAGCCCGGACTGTTTGCCAACTACTACGCGGCTGATGGCGAAGCCGTCGGAGCCATCCTCCTCTTGCATGGGTCGGTGGGCGGCATCAACTCGAGCACCACGCACACGGCACTCGCGCTCCAGGAAGCTGGCTTCAACGTCCTCGTCCCTTCGTACTTCGGTGCTCCCGGGCAGCCCCATAACCTCGAGCTGATTCCGCTCGAGACGTTCGACCGCGCACTGTCCTGGCTGGGATCCCGCCCGGAGGTTCCCCGAGATCGGATGGCAGTGATGGGGTCATCCAAGGGTGCGGAGGCCGCTCTTCTCGTCGCCCTGAGGCATCCGGACCTTCGCGCAGTTGTTGCTGGTGATCCATCGAGTGCCGTCTGGCCGGGAATCAACTGGAGCCGCCCCAGGGCTCAAGCGTCGTGGATCGCCGATGGCGAACCACTACTCACGCTCCCGTACGGCCCCTTCCACGTGTCAGTTCTCTTCGGGGACCTAGGGCGTTTCTATGAAGGTGCTGTTGAGCGCCTGCGAGAGCATTCAGAAGCTGCGATCGCCATTGAGCAGATCCAGGCTCCAGTCCTGCTGGTCTGCGGAGAGGCCGACCGGCTCTGGCCTTCTTGCCCTATGTCGCGACAGCTGGAGGCACGCGCTGAAGAGGCTGGAACTCCGCCCGTGCGAGTGTTGGCGTACGAGCGCGTCGGCCATGGGGTGCTCGGTCCCCGCGTTCCTGACGGACACCCAAGCTATAGGTGGCTCGATCGCTGGGGTGGAACTGCTGCGGAGGCGAACGCCGCGCGGGCTGATGGTTGGCCTATCGTCTTAGCTTAGACTTCCTTCGTCGTCATCTTGGATCCGCTCAGTAGCCAACAGTCTTGAGGATGACTCTCGATTCAGAGCAGATGGCACCGTGGGAGACGTCGCCGCCCAACTCGGCGCTGGAGCAGACCGCGGCCTTCGCTTTGCTCAGGACCGCGGTAGCTCAGCACCAAAGTCGCTGTGCGGACGAGCGCTCATGTTGACGAAGCTAGCCGAGCACAATGAGTGGGCCAACCACAAGGTATTTGCTGGCTGCGCGCAGATTGCTCCTGGCAAGCTCGCCGAGCGAGGCGATGGTTACGTCCGTGTTGGGGATCCTCAACCATCTCGCCCAGGTAGAGAACGCCTTCTTCGAACTTGCGCACGGCCGCGCACCCCGTTGGGACGCAATCGATGACCTTGCCGGGCTCCGGGCACAGTGCGCTCGGATCGACCGGGCGTACATCGAATACGCCGGCTCGATCGACCCCATAGATGCGGAGGCCAAGCGCTTCCTCGTCCCATGGTTCGGCTTCGAGATCACGGCCGTGGAAGGCTTGATCCAGCCGCTTACCCACTCGCACAAGCATCGCGCAGATGTTTCGATGCTCCTTCCTCGCCTCGGCGGCGAGGGGATCGAGATGGACTTCATCCAATGGCTTGACGACGTGCGAGGTGGGCGATGAGCGGCGACTTCGTCGGTGTCACGCCGCACAACTCGCAGCAGGAGCGGACCGCTCGGTGCGGCGCTTCGCGCCGGGCCTCGCGGCCGGTGAGCTGCCAAAGCCGTTAGCCCGACGATGTCTCAGTCGGCGACGCTCGCTACGTTGCCGTTGTGGACTTCGAGATCGTCAGTGAGATCGAGCGTGTCGAGGTCATCGCTCGCGGTAGGGCGGTGCGGCAACGGACGAGGCTCGTCCAGCAGTTCGGGGGGCGTGGTTGGCGAAAGATGAAGGGCGAGGCCTCCGTCGTCCGCGGGTCCCAGGAGCCTCGGCCTGCGGAACTACACTGGTATGAGGCACATGGAGTGGGCCGTCACGAGTTCAAGATCAAGCGCTATCTGAGCGGGTGACTATGAGCAGCAGGAGAGTTGATAGGTACGTCGCGTGTGTGCGTGCTGAAGGTCTGATTGACCTTGAAGTCGGCAAGCTCTACGTGGTCATGCCGCCAGAGCCTGGTGACGGCGAGGAGGAGATGCGCGTTGTCGATGAGTCCGGGGAGGATTACCTCTATCCAGCCTCGTGGTTCGTCGCTGTCGATGTTCCTGAGGCGTCTGCTCAAGCGCTCCGGGCTGCACGAAGGTCGCGTTCCGGCGCGGCGGGCTAACTCGGAGCAGGAACGGACGCCAGCAGCTTCGCGGCGGGGCGCCGCTCAGCTCCAAAGTCGTTCTACGGACCGGCAGGTCGCTGGTCGCTACAGATCGGCAGACTGCTGAGCATGGTGATTCGCTGATGGCCAAACTCTCTGTCACCCACGACGCACTCTTGGCGGCCCTTGAGGCCTACACTCCACAGAACGCCCGAGAAGCGAGGGACGCAGGGCGTGTCCGCGCACTGATTGGCGAGACAGATCCGTGGTCCCGAAGCAGTCCGATTCATGTCACGGGATCTGCTCTTGTGGTGGATCCGACCTCGGCACGCGTTCTGATGCGATGGCATCCTCGACTGGAGCGCTGGATGCAGGTCGGCGGTCATGCCGATGCCGGTGAAACCGATCCATGGGCGATCGCCCTGCGCGAAGCTAGCGAGGAGACCGGACTGCGAGACTTGAGCCCATGGTCACCTGACCTGGGGCGAACGCCGGTACAACTCACGATCGTCGGTGTACCAGCGGCCGCTCAAGAGCCTGCGCACGAGCACGCGGACATGCGCTACGTCTTCTCCACTGAATCCCCTGAACGGGCTTTGTCCGAAACCAGTGATGCTCCCTTGCGATGGTCCACGATTGACCGGGCGATAGCAGAGACAGACGAGGAGAACCTGAAGGAGTTTCTCCATCGCGCGGAGAGGATGCTTCGGTGACTCGAGCAAGAGCTTGACGCAATCATCGTGCCGTAGAACTCGCGGCAGCACCCGACCACACGCTCGCTTCGCTCGCCGCGCGGCGGGTGAACCGCAGAAGTCGTTATGCGGCCGTAGGCTTCTGCAGTGAAGGTCGCGGATGTCATCCGGCTGATTGAGGAAGACGGCTGGGTTCTCGCGCGAACTCGCGGTAGCCACCGTCAGCACAAGCATCCGGTCAAGGCCGGGCTGGGTAACGATTGCCGGCAAGCCAAGCAGCGACATGCCGAGAGGTACTCTGATTCAGTCCTGAAGCAAGCTGGCCTCAAGGAGCAGGGGACGTGACGCTGCGCTACACGGTGGTGCTGGAAAAGGGTGAAGCAAGCTGGGGGGCGCATGTCCCCGATCTTCCCGGCTGTGTGGCGGCCGGCGATTCCCGCGATGAGGCCCTCACGCTCATCCGCGAAGCGATTCAGCTCCACATCGACGGGCTTCGCGAGGAGGGGCTGCCTGTTCCCGAACCGATGAGCGAGAGTGAGGTCATCGAGGTCGGCGCCGCATAACTCGCCGCAGTACCCGACCGCCCTCACTTCGCTCGCCAGCGACGTGAGCGACAAGAATGATTGGGGCCATTCGTAGGAGCGGTACATGGTGAGCGAGAGGGAGTCAGGGGCTTCGACCTTCTCGATCCGTCACGCTGAGCCAAGCGATCATGAGGCCATCCGGAATGTGATGGCCGGCCCTCGGGCCGTCTGGGGTACTTTGCAGGTACCGTTTCCATCGGCCGAACGCTGGCGACGGCGGCTGGCCGAGCCACCTGAGGGATACGTCAATCTTGTTGCTTGTGTAGAGGACGACATAGTCGGTCAGCTCGGTTTGATTACGTTTCCCAATGTTCCGCGCCGGCGCCACGTTGGGCAGTTGCTTATGGCCGTGCGCGACGACTGGCAAGGCAAGGGCGTGGGTACTGCTTTGATGGCAGCGGCGCTCGAGTTGGCCGACAACTGGCTGAACCTGACGCGTCTGGAGCTCGAGGTCTTCGTGGACAACGAACCGGCCATCCGCCTCTACAAGAAGTTCGGCTTCCTTGTGGAAGGTACTTCTCCCTCCTTCGCCTACAGGGACGGCGAGTTCGTCGATGTCTTGGTGATGGGCCGACTGAGGAAGTAGAGAGTCGCGTCAGACGATGGGCGATGGGTGACGAGCGCGTAACGGTAGTCGAGCGGTTCTATCGTGCGCTCCGCACGCGTAAGTGGGATGCCATTGCTGAGCTGTTCGCGCCCGATGCCGAGTTCGGTATCAGCGGCCGGAATCCGTTGGCCGGCATCCACCGTGGTGCCGACGCGGCGATCGACATTCTGCGTCGGCTGATCGACGAGACGGGCGATACTTTGGGACCGGTACAGGAAGACACGTGGGACGTCTGCGTAAGCGACCATCACGTGATCCTGATCGAGTGGCTGCAAGCAACGCGGAAGGGACGCACGGCGAGGTTCTACGTCCACCTCGTCTGCGCACTCGAGGACGGAAAGCTGAAGAGGGCGTTCGCGACGTTTGATAGCCAGTACGACTTCGACGAACTTTGGTAGCTAAGGCGCTGAACCACGCCAACGTTCATCGCGAGCAGGTTTGCGCGATCCTGACCGGTCTTGGCATCGAGCCTCCCGACGTCCAGGCATGGGAGTACGCGTCGGCACCCGGGCGCTTGTGGGAGCGGCACCACGACGAAACTCGGTCGTGAAGATCCGAATCGTCGTCGAGACCCACTCGACGACAGACGACAACGAGAGGGGCATCGCAACTGGGTGGCTCCCGGGTCTGTTATCGGAGCGAGGTCGGCGAGAGGCCGCCGAGCTCGGAGAGCGTCGCCGGGCCGACGGCCTCACCGCGGTCTTCGTCTCCGATCTCGGCCGCGCCGTGCAGACGGTCGAGATCGCGTTCGGCGACGGTCCCACTCCCGTCTTTCACGACTGGCGCTTGCGGGAGTGCAACTATGGGCGGCTCAACGGAGGGCCATCCCCCGAGGTGCATGGGAACCGCGCCTCGTACCTGGATCGGCCATACCCAGGAGGCGAGAGTTGGCGACAGGCCGTGAGCCGGGTGGGCCGCGTCTTCGAGGACTTCCGGCAGGTTCCGCCGGGCGACAGAGTGCTTGTCGTGGGCCATCGCGCGACGCTCGTCGCATGTGCGCACTTCCTTGGCGGCGTTCCGCTCGAGGAGGCTCTCGTCTCGGACGGTGAGTGGCAACCCGGCTGGGAGTACGAGCTCGACTAGCGTCGGGCGCTAGTCGCAGCCGAGCGGCGTGCAGCCTTCCGGCGCGTAGGGCCCCGCACCTACGTCGCATATCGGAGTCCTTTCTCTACGCCGACCTGATCGCCGGTGAGGAGCCGGATGTCGAAAAGGCGGTCGAGATCTTCAAGCTGCTGCTCGAGTAAAGTCACTGTGTGCAGATCGGCGATCTCGAGGTCATCCCCGTCAACGACGGTGAGGGGAAGCTGTCCTCGTCGTACATCCCGAAGCTGGACTGGGAGCTCCACAAGGATCTCCTCGACGACGAAGGCAACTTCGAGATCAACCTCGCTTGTTTCCTCGTCCGCAACGGGAAGCAGAACATCCTCGTCGATGCGGGCCTCGGCCCGATCACGTTCCCGCCGTTCCGAGGCGGTGACTTGCCGGAGAGCCTGGCGAGCGCCGGTGTGACCCCGCAGGACGTCGACCTGATCCTGATCACGCATCTGCACGTCGATCACATCGGCTGGCTGGTGCAGGACGGACGGCCGTACTTCCCGAACGCGACGGTTCGCTTCGGGGAGAAAGACCTCGACCAGTTCATCCGCGGGGAGAAGCCCGACGACTTCGCGGCGCCCGTGATCGAGGTGCTCGACGCAGCCGGACGCATCGAGACGATCGACTCCGACGGTGAGGTGGCGCCCGGGGTCAGCACGCTCCACACACCGGGACACACGCTCGGTCACCTGAGTGTCGTCGCGTCGTCGGGAAACCAACGCGCGTTCATGCTGGGCGATGCCGTTACGTGTCCGGCGCAGCTCGAGGACTCGGAGTGGACCGCGATGTCCGACATCGACCCGGACATGGCCGTGCGATCGCGCGAGACGCTCTACCGCGAGCTGGAGGGCACGGAGGATGTGATGGCCGCTTCGCACTTCCCGGACCTGCGCTTCGGACGTGTACTGATCGGGGAAGGCAAACGGTACTTCTCCTGATGGCTCACGTCGTGATGAACGTCGTGGACGTTCCGGCCGAAAGGCGGGACGAGTTCGAGCGCCGGTTCGCCGCGCGCGCGGCCCGGGTCAAGGACTCAGAAGGTTTCGAGGCGTTCGAGCTTCTCCGACCAGCGGAAGGCGGGAAGTACATCGTCTACACACGTTGGACGTCCCGCGAGAGCTTCGAGGCGTGGCTGCGGTCGCCGGCGTTCGCGGAAGGGCACAGGCAACACTCGACGCAGGGCCCCGTCGCGCCGGCGAGCGAGACGTGGGCCTTCGACGTGCTGCAGTCCGAGTACTCGGACTAGGCTCCGCCGGAGCCCGAGCCGTGGTCGCGACCGAGCAGCCTGTCGCGCAGGAGCAGGAAGCTTCCCACCGACAGGATCGTCCCTATCGCGGCGGCAGCGAAGAGCCCCCGGGGCATCGTGTCGGCCTTGCCTCGCGT
>JBOGXL010000031.1:0-2900 GCA_050694575.1 Actinomycetota bacterium
GAGGCCTTCGGGAACGCCGTGCCCTACACGTCGACGTCCGACGCCTGGTCGTTGAACCACCCCGTGGCGTACGTATTGATCTGGGTGGCCGCGATCCTCTCGGTTTTCGTGCCGCTCGCGGTGCGTCAGTACACGAAGTCGGCTCGGGCCTAACAGATGCTGTCAGCGCG
Organism: Actinomycetota bacterium; assembly: GCA_050694575.1. Lineage (GTDB taxonomy): Bacteria > Actinomycetota > JAICYB01 > JAICYB01 > JAICYB01 > JBOGXL01. The sequence goes on from JBOGXL010000031.1 coordinate 171, forward strand.
TGGTCCACGGGCGTTGGAGGTTCATGCGGAAGATCTCGACGGCGTCCCGAAGGTCCGCCGGCGTGCGGATCGGCACCGTCAGCCAGCCGGAGTCGGGCAAGGCATGGTGCTCGCGCGCGCGGCCCGCGTCGATCAGCTCGCCGCGGACGCCCCGGGGGAACGGCAGATCGGCGAAGCTGCGGCCCTCCGGCAGCGAATGCACGTGACCGATCTCCCGTCGTCCCGCGAGGAACTCCACGCCGCCGAAGCGATGTGCGGCGGTTCGCACGCCGGGCCACGAGCCGATCTCCTCGGTAAGCACCGCGACCACCTGTTCGCCGTCCACGAGCTTGTCCTCGAGCACGTCTGATCACCTCTCCTTCGTCGTCATCACCACCGTACGCCCGGCGCTGCCGTGTCACGTCGGGCAAGCGTCGCGTGGTAAGTCAGCCCTTCGTCCTAGGCCCCCAGGCCGGGCGGATTGCGTTGGATGGGGTGTGGGTTGTCCACCCAGACCTGTTCGAGGAGTGAGGCCGATGTCCGGAGACGCCTTGCGTTTCGGCTATTCCTGGTGCCGATTGCCGCCGATCCGCTTCTCGAGACGGCGAGGCAGGTCGGGGTGATCCTGGATGTCTTAGGCATCCAGGATCACCCCTACCAACGCCGGTACGTCGATACGTGGACCCTCATGGCGATGTGGAGTGGTGAGCGGGACTGCGGTTCGACGGGAAGTACTACGGGCTGCACGGAGCCCACTCGGGACCTGTGCCGGCTCATCGGATCGGTATCTGGCTCGGGTGCCTACGGACCGAAGGCGATCGCCCTCACGGGAAGGTCCGCCGACGGATGGGTGCCGTCCTTCCAGTGACCTTCGCGCGATAGCCGACATGTCTGCGCGTCTGGACGATGCCATTGCGGATGCCGGGCGTAAGCGAGGCGACGTCCGGCGGATCCTCAACGTCAACGGGACGATCACAGACCGAGAGTCGGAGGGTCGGCTGCGCGGGCCCGTGGATCAGTGGACCGACGAGCTGTCGCGGTTCGTCGGCGACTACGGTTTCGACACGTTCGTCTTCTGGGGCGAGGGACCCGATCAGCTGCCGCGTTTCGCTGATGAGGTCGTCCCCCGCGTGCGAGAGGCCACCGGTCTTTAGAAGGTGACGTCGTCGTAGTAGGTCACGCCGAGTTCCGCGGCCAGACGGTCGCGGAACTGGGTGTTGAGCTCGCCTCGAGCGAGCGCGGCCGCAGACTCCCGGAAGAAACGCTCGAAACCGCCGGGGGAGTGGATGATCACGAGCCGGGCTTCGCCCGCCCCCCGGAAGCCGTGCATCGTCCCTCGCGGCACGAGTACGAAAGAGCCGGGTTCACCGTCGACCGTGTCCTCGCCGGCCAGGAACGTGACCTTCCCGTCCAGTACGTAGAAGGCCTCCTCCCGGTCGTGATGGACGTGCGGTGTCGCGTGGACGTTGCCGCTGGCTTCGACGAAGGAATAGGCGCCCTGCGTGTCTTCCGTCCCAGCCTTGATAGCGAAGTGAACGAGACCGAGGTCGGCTCCCTCGCCTTCCCCGGGTCGGTGAACGAACGGCGCGGTCATCACTCGACCATAGCGACCGTTTCCGGTGCCGTGTTTTGGCGGGGCGTGGCCGGGGTAGGCGACCTCTGGCCACGTCTACCAGGGAGGTGTGCTGATGCCGACGACTCGGAAGCGATCGACGCGCCCGGCAACCAAGGGGACGGCCCGACGCAAGGCGTCGAGGTCCAAGAGGACGGCGAAACGCAGTACTCGTTCTCAGAGCACCCGGGACCGGTCCAGCGTGAAGAGAGTTTCGGAGATCATGACGCCGGAACCCGTAACGGTGATCGAGTCCGACACGCTTTTCCACGCCGCTCGCCTGATGCGCGACGAGGACATCGGCGACGTGATAGTCCTCGACAACACGAGCGCACGTGTAAAGGCGATAGTCACCGATCGGGACATGGTGATCCGAGCCGTCGCCGACGGTCAGGATCCCCGGGAGACGACTCTCGCGGCCGTCGCCACCGAGGAGTTGCTGACGGTCTCGCCCGACGATGCCGTCGACAAAGCAGCTCGGATCATGCGCGACAGGGCCGTCCGGCGCTTGCCGGTCGTGGACGAGGATGGTCGCGCGGTAGGCGTCGTGAGCCTGGGGGACTTGGCGCTCGAGCTCGATCGCCGCTCCGCGCTGGCGGAGATCAGCGCTGCGCCCGCGAACAACTAGAAGGTACGGAGCGCGACGATAAGCTGGACCCTCTCGCGGGAGGGGTCCATGCAGGTGGCCGAGCCGCTGCACGTCGGCGGCGTGAACATAGAGCCGGTCGACTACCGGGCGCTCTCCGACGACCAGATCCGTCTGCTGAACGTGTTCGAGAACGTCATCCGGGAGGATGCCGCGCCCGAGGATCCGGAGCGTCCGATCGATCTGACGGAGGCCGAGGTCCGCACCCTGCCGGAGCACTTCGTCGTCCACGAGTTCTGGGGGCTCGACGGCGACGGAGGTCTGGCGGCCCAGGCCTTCGCGTCGTGGATGAACACCGAGGACAATCGGCACGCCGCGCACGTCGGGCTCGAAGTGCGGCCAGACCTGCGACGGCGTGGCATCGGCAAGGCGCTGCTCGGACTGCTCGTCGACGTGATCGCCGCGGACGGCCGGTCGTTGATCATCGGCACCAGCACGACAAGGGCCCCGGCCGGCGGGGCCTTCGCGGAGCGGGTGGGGGCCGAGCTGGGCC
>JBOGXL010000032.1:0-1912 GCA_050694575.1 Actinomycetota bacterium
CGCCTGCGCGATCCCGGTTTCGGTCGATGGGACTCCGCGCAGATCCGCGCCACCGTCCGCGAGAAGGAGGAAGGACGGGCGGCCACCGAGCTGTTCTCGGAGCTCTCACAGGAGCTGGCCCTGACCAAGGCCGATGTCGAGCTCGGCTTCTTCGAGATCGTCAGAAGGCTGACGCTCATCCCGACGATCCGCAGGCTCCTCGCCGTCGAAGTCGTGTTCGGCGTCTTCCTCATCCCGTACCAGACGTTCATCGCCTTCTTCCTGGACGAGCGTTGGAACCTCGGTCCGGGAGCCCGGGGCCTCCTCACCGCCTTCTTCGCCGCGATCGCGATCGTGGCGCTCGGTGTTTTCGGCAAACGTGGCGAGGCGATGTTCCGCCGCGATCCGGCTCGCGTCCTCGCCATGGCCTCGTGGACGATCGCCGTGGCCGTCATCTTCATCTGCTTGGCGGCGCTCGCTCCCGTCTTCGGGCTGCTCGTCGCGTTCCTGGCGATATCCCAGGCGCTGCTCGCGGTGCTCGTCCCGGCGACGAGCGTGAGCCTTTTGTCCGTCATACCGGCGGGCATGCGTCCGCACGCCGGTGCGCTTCTCGGCATCGCGCTCGCGATAGGGGGGTTCGCCGGGGCGCTGCTGCTCGGGGGCATCGACAGCCAGTACGGCATCACCGGGACGATCGTCTCGCTCGTGGTTCCCGGTCTGATCGGCTCCCTGATCCTGCGCAGCACGGCGGTGCTCGTGCCGGCCGACCTCGACCGCATGATCGACGAGACGCTCGAGGACGAGGAGATCAAGCAGATCACGGGATCGGGCGGCTCGTTGCCGATGCTGGCGTGCCGGAAGATCGACTTCTCCTACGGGCACGTGCAGGTGCTCTTCGGCGTCGACTTCACGGTGGACGACGGCGAGATGGTGGCGCTGCTCGGGACGAACGGCGCCGGGAAGTCGACACTGCTGAAGGTGGTGTCGGGCATCGGGCTCCCGTCCGGGGGGAGCGTGCGCTACCACGGCGCGGACATCACCTACCTCGACGCCGAACGGCGGCTGCGCCTGGGCATCACGCAGATCCCGGGGGGCCGGGCCGTCTTCGGGCCGATGACGGTCGTGGAGAACCTGCGCGTCTTCGGCTACTCGATCGGGAACTTCGGCGGGGGACGCCGCCGTCGTGACGTCGATGCGGCCATCGAGCGGAGCTTCGCCGCCTTCCCGCGGCTCGGTGAGCGTCGCGACCAGAGGGCGAGCACGTTGTCCGGTGGCGAGCAGCAGATGCTGGGATTGTCCAAAGCGCTCATGCTGCGTCCTCGCCTGTTGCTCGTGGACGAGCTCTCGCTCGGTCTCGCGCCGGTGATAGTGGCGCAGCTCTTCGAGATGGTGAGGGAGATCAACCGCGAGGGAACCGCCGTCGTCCTCGTCGAGCAGTCGGTGAACATCGCTCTGAACCTCGTCGAGCACGCCTACTTCATGGAGAAGGGCGAGATCCGCTTCGACGGCCGCAGCCGCGAACTGCTGAAGCGGGACGACTTGCTGCGGGCCGTGTTTTTGGAGGGCGCGTCCGCTCGGTCGAAGCGACGCTGATGGAGCTCCCGGCGTCGGTCATCGTTCTCGGGATCATCACCGGGCTCGGCTACGGCTTGCTCAGCACGGGGATGGTGATCGTCTACAGGTCGAATCGGATCGTCAATTTCGCGCACGGCGAGATCGGAGCGATAGCCGCGGCGCTGTTCTCACTGGCCGTCGCCCGCGGCGGGCTTCCGTACTACGTCGCGCTGCCCGGCGGTCTCGCGCTGGGAGCCGGGGTCGCCGCCCTGGCGGAAGTGGCGGTCGTGCGGCGGCTGCGCAACGCGCCTCGTCTCATGACCGTCGTAGCGACGCTCGGCCTCGGTCAGCTGCTCTTCGCTATCACGCTCCAGGCGAC
>JBOGXL010000033.1:0-2103 GCA_050694575.1 Actinomycetota bacterium
ATCCCGTCGCCGGGCGCGGCGATGTCGATCTCCGGCCCCCGGCTGCTGAACGCAGCGAGGCTCGTGTTCGTGACGTCGGTGGCAGAGACGGCGACCGACTCCGGGAACCGGGCCGGCGCCTCGACGGCGCCGCCGCTGTTCCCGGCCGCGACCATGGTCGGCACGCCCAGGTTCCTCAGCTCGGCGATGGCCGCCCGTGCCGATGCCAGGGTGCAGGACGAGCAGCCCCACGACAGGTTGGCGGAGTGGATCGTTTTGCCTTCGTTGATCCATTTCTTGACCTTGTTGAGCCCGCACACCATCGCGCTCTCCGTCGCGCTGTGCTTGCCGATCTTGATGTGGTAGCCCTTGCCGTCCGGGAGGACGCCCTCGCGCCCGACGGCCGCGCCGAAGACGAGGGTGCCGTGGTTGGCCGCGTCGTCGATAACCTTCCCCGACGTGCAGTTGTGCAGGCCGAGGACGCTGTCGCCCGGCTCCCCTACGGTGGTGTCGCCGTCGCCGAGGTTCGGGTTGGTGACCTGAAGCCCCGTGTCGATGATCGCCACGACCGCGCCGGCGCCCCTGTAGCGCGGGTCCGCCGTGTCGATGTTCCACGCGTCTGTCGCGCCCATCGAGCCGAGCTCCGGGCGATGTGAGAGCGGGTAGACGACGTGGTCGTCTTCCACGCCACGCACCCGCGGGTCACGCGAGAGGGCGTCGCGCACGTCGTCGGGTCCGTTGAACGCGAAGCCGCCGATGACTTCGTCGTAGATGAACGTCGCTTGGCCGCCGTACTGCGCGGCGAGCTGTGGACCGACCTCGTTCGGATCCAATCCCGGCGCCAACTCGACGATGAAGCTCCCGTGGACCCGTTGGGCCGGGGGCCGACCTCTTGCGGGGGCGGCTCCGTCCCAGGCCTTCAGCGTGCGGATCGGGTCGCCGGAGGCGGCGAGGTCGGCGAGGTTCGGCCCGTCGTCGCCGTCCGGCCAGAGGAAGGGGGCGCCCGACGGGGATGCGGTGGCGGCCGCGACCAGGGACAAGGCCAGGCCGAAGCCGATGAGCGCGAAACGGTATCGAGTAGTCATCCCAACGCGGTTGTCGCCCCTTGCCGCACGTGCGGCGAGCCGATTGTAGCCGGTCGTGTCGTGCGTCCCTATGATGCAGCGAAGGCGATCACTTCGTCTGCGACAACCGACACACTCACGTGATCACCCGGCTCGAAGAAGCGAGAGGTGCCGAGGCGTGCGCTCACCAGCTCGCCGTCGCCGAGACGGACGTGGACGAGCTGGTCGTGGCCGTAGTACGTGGCGTCCAGGACCACGGCCGCGCCGCGGGCGTCGTAGCGGATGCGGACGCTCTCCGGACGCACGATGAGGGTCGTCGCACCGTCCGGCGGGGTGTTCAACGGACGGAACGAGCCAAGCGGGCTCGTGACCGTCTGCCCGTCGCTCGTGGCCCGGATGAGGTTCGCGCCTCCGACGAACGCCGCCACGAAGGCGTCGGCCGGCCGAGTGTAGACCCGCTCTGGGGTGTCGACCTGGTGGATCCTCCCGTCGCGCATGATGCCGACGCGGTCGGCCAAGCTCAGCGCCTCTTCCTGGTCGTGCGTGACGAAGATGGCCGTGGCCTGGGCCTCCCTCAGGATCGCGCGGACCTCGTCGCGCACACGCGCGCGCAGGGCGGCGTCCAGGTTGGAGAAGGGCTCGTCGAAGAGGATGATGTCCGGACGGGGAGCGAGGGCGCGTGCCAGCGCGACCCGTTGCTGCTGTCCACCGGAGAGCTCGTGGGGGAAGCGGTCGGCGAGCCCGGTGAGACCGACGAGGTGGAGCACCTCACGGACGCGCGCGTCGCAGCCCGGCCCGCTGAGCCCGAAGGAGACGTTGTCGGCCACGCACAGGTGTGGGAACAGGGCGTAGTCCTGGAAGACGATGCCCACTCGGCGGCGTTCCGGCGGGACGAAGCTGCCGTTGCCGGCCACGGATCTCCCACCCAGGGCTACCTCGCCGGCGTCGGGCTGCTCGAAGCCGGCGACGAGGCGCAGGAAGGTCGTCTTGCCGCACCCGGACGGACCGAGCAGTGCGAGGATCTCCCCGCGCGGCACTTCCAGCGAGACGTTGTCGACGG
>JBOGXL010000034.1:0-6819 GCA_050694575.1 Actinomycetota bacterium
GAGCCGCGTGTAGTCCGAAGGGGCACGGGCCGTCTCGTCGATAGTCGAGACGCGCACGCTCGAGGGGTTCACGGCGCCGTCCCGGCTCACGGTGACGGTCACCCGGCCGCCTTCCGCAGGCGAGGTCGGCGAAGCCGACACGGTGAACGCATGACACGCGGCCTGCGCCGGCCCACCGAGCAGCTGGCTGGCCCCCACGACGGCGAGAACCACAACGGCCCGCCCTACGGTCCACATATCTAAGAGAACGTTACCGGACGGAAAATGCGATCTCACGTTGTCCTGGGGTTGCCCCTCGGAGCAGACTCGGCACAGGAGGAGGACGGATGGCCAAGGGCCGCGTGTTGATCGTCGACGACCACGAGCTCGACCGCCGCCTATCCACGCTCGATCTCGAGGCCGCCGGGTACACGGTGTCGGAGGCATCCACCGTCACCGACGCGCTCAACTTGCTGTCGAAGCAGCGCATCGACGTGATAGTCCTCGACGTGGTGATGCCGGGGACGGACGGCCTCACCTTCCTGCGCGGCCTGAAGGCCGGCGACAAGCTGTCGGCGATCCCCGTAGTGATGCTCTCGGCCTCCGACGATCTGGACGACCAGCTGCAAGCGATGGCCGGCGGAGCCGTCCGCTACATCACCAAGCCTTCACACCGGGACACGTTGGTCAAGACGGTCGAGTCGGTGCTCGAAGAAGTACGGGGGCCCCAAGGGGGCCACCCCTCAGCCGGCTAAATCTAGCTGCGCTGCAGCCGGCGGAACTCGCGCTCGGGCGGGCGCAGGTACAGCACCAACGCGCCGATCATCGCCAGCGAGAAGCTCGACAGACCAAGCCCAGCCGCGATCCCCAGATGGAAGAGCACGCCGATCCAAAACAGCGGCGTCCAGAATCTTCGCGGCGCGATCAGTCCCAGCACGAGCAGGAACTCGACGACGATCGCGCCGTACGTCATCACCGTCACGGCCCCCGACCGCGCCAGGGGGAACAGCACTCCCTCGAGCGCCGGCGACGCGCCGACTATCGGATCGTGCAGCCAGTAGTAGACGGCCGTCCCGTCGATCCACTGGTCGACGTCGAACTTCGTCACGGCCGAGTGCAGGTACACAACCATCACCTGGATCCGGATGAGCACCCGCGCTGCGTGCGCAACGATCCTGCGTCGCTCGCTCGTCGCCGCCGGCGCCCGTTGCCAATGCCACTCGCGCGGATCGGTGAGCGTCCACGGGATGAGGAAGAGCGTGACGAGCGCGGCGACCTGATCCCCGCCGTCCCGCGTCGCGCTCGCGAGCATGCTGAACGAGATCCACCAATGCAGGACGCCCGTGATGCGCGGACGCCATCCGCACGCCACGAGCGCGAGCACCAGGATCGCCGCACGATGCACGATGTCGAGGTAGTCGGGCGGGACGACGCAGAAGAGCGCGACGGCGCCGCGCAGTCCGTCGCACCCGAGCGGCCCGGTGCTTCCTTCGAAGAACGGCGCCCACATCGCATCCGGTGACGTGCTGAGAAGCGTGATGGCCGTCGCCGCGGCGACGATCGAGCGGCCGAGGCCGTAGACGTTCGTCCACGGGTTCTCCTCGATGTAGCGCTGGAAGCGCCCGAACGGGCCCCGCGGCGGCGCCATCTGCGGCGGAGGCAGATCGGGCGGGATGACGGCGGTGGCCGTCTGGGCCTCGGCGGGCCGGGGAAGGGGCGCCGGCGGCGCAACGGGGGCCGGGATCAGGGGTGGTGGTGGCGGCGGCGGAGCCGGCGGCGCCATCGGTCGCGGGGGAGGCGGCGGCGGTGGCGGAGGAGGCGGTGGCTCGGCCGGCCGCTGCGGCTCCTGCGGAGGCGGCGGGATGTTCGGTTGGTCCGTCATGAGCATTCCGCCTCGAGCACGACGACGTGCGTCGTCCGGAAATCGTCGCCGGTGGAGGTCGCCCGGCTCTGCGGCACGACGAACTGCCGTACCAGTCCGACGCGTCCGCACAGCGAGCTGAACGGCGTCCGGTTGCGCACCGGGCGCACATCGTCGTTGTCCACGTTGGCGAGACAGTCGATGGGACGGTCGGCACACTGCGTCCACTCGTCGAGGTTCGGCACCTCCTCCACGAGTCGCGCGATCTCGACCGACTGCCAGCGCGGGTTGCGTCTGAAACCGAACACGTTGGACGCCTTCGACAGCGGCCCGCGGTCGGCGCGAACCCAGATGCCGTCGCGCAGGAGGGCCGAGCGGAAGATCGGAAGCTGCGGATCGCGCGTGAAGAGCTCCCACCCTTCCGGGAACACCTGGCCGACGTGGAATCGGACGTCGGCGGGAAGCACGCGCAGCGAGGACAGCGTCACGAACGCGACGAGAACGACGCAGCACAGGACGACGAAACGCCTGAAGGCCCCCACGCCCGGGTCGGTCACGCGCCTCAGGATGCCAGATGGGAGCCGAGGAACCGGCGAATGTTCAGTCGAGCGCAGGCTCGACGAGGATCTTGCAGTGCTCCTCGGGGTTCGCGAGCGCCTCGAACGCGCCCGGGACGCCCGAGATCCCCACGTGACCGGTGATGAGCGGCGTCACGTCGACCTTGCCCTCGGCGATCGTGTGCAGCATCGACACGAACTCGAAGGGGTCGTAGCCGAGCGCGAAGGAGATGGTGAGCTCTTTGCCGATGCCGATGAGGGGACGCACGGTGTCGGACTCCATGCACGCACCCACGACCATCACCCGTCCGTTGCGCGGCGATGCGCGCATGGCTTGGTCGAGCATGCCCGGCACCCCTACCGCTTCGTAAATCACGAGAGGCTTGACGCCGTCGACGCGCTGCCACGCATCGATGGCCGGCTCGGCGCGCGGATCGACGACCTCGTGCGCGCCCATCGTCGCCGCCAGCTCTCGTCGCTTCGCCGAGAAGTCCGCGGCGATGATCGGCTCGACGCCCAACTGCGCGAGCGCGCTGATACAGGCGAGCCCGACGGGTCCCGCGCCGAGGACGACGGCCGCGTCGCCCGGCTTGATCCCGGACTTGTTCACCGCGTGCAGCCCGACGGCCATGGGCTCGGTGAGGGCGGCCAGGCTGGGATCGAGGCCGTTCGGCACCTTCGTCGCGAGGATCGAGGACAGCAGCATGCACTCCGCGTAGCCGCCGTTGTAGGTGTTGGAGTACGCGCCGATCGGCTCGATCCCCGTGAGGTCGGTCATGTCGAAGTTCGGCGGGAGCATCATCGGCACCGACACGACGACGTCGCCCTTGTTGACGCCGGTCGTCGTGTCCGGGCCGACCTCGAGGACCTCGGCCGAGAACTCGTGGCCCATGATGAGGTCCCTCGACAGATCCACGGTCGGCCCCCCGAGTCCGCCACCGATCTCCTCGCCGAGGGCCACCATCTCGTCGCCGTACTTGAGGAAATGGAGATCGCTGCCGCAGATGCCGCAGGCGAGCGTCCGGACGAGCACCTGTCCCGGCCCGGGGACCGGATCGGGGACCTCGTCGACGACGAGCTCCTTGCCGCGCATCACCGCTGCTCTCATGGCGCATCAGTTGTAACCGTTCGGAGGAAGTCCTCGCGCGGCGGGCCCATCGCCTCGGGCCGGTCGCGCGACTCGCGGCCGTTCCAGTACTCCATGACCGTGCGCATAACGTCCGGGTTGGTCATGAGCGAGTCGGGGGGCGTGAGGAGGTTGAACGTGCGGAACCACGCGCGCGAGACGTCGGCGTCGTAGCGGGACGCAGGAAACACACCGTCGGTCACGAGCGATCGCACGAACGTGTCGAATTCGGACAGCTCATCTCCGCGCTGCACGGCCATGCTGACCTTGTCCTGTTGCTTGGATGCGACGTACCACGGGACGAGCTCGCGCTGCGTCGCTTCGTCGAACGCGATAGCGAGGTCTCGCGCGTCTTCACCGTCTCGGCCGAGCGTCTCGGCGAACAGCACGCCGTGCACCATCCCGAGCGAGCATCCGCGGCCGTACAGCGGGTTCGTGCACACCGACGCGTCGCCCACGCCGTGGAGACCGCGCACGACCGGCTCCCCGTCGACGACAAAGTGCCGGATGCGGTTGATCAGCCCGCCCATGTACTGCACGCCCGAGATGGGCTCGGCGACATCGGGATGCACCCACTCGGCGATGGCCGGTATGGCTTTGGTCGCCGCATCGAAGCGCCCGCGGTCGCGCAGCAGACGCATCTCGGCGTCGTCGGTGCCGTAGGCGAGCGTGACGGAGAAGCTCCGGTTGTCTCCGCGGAAGACTGCGAACTTCAGGTAGCCGAGGTCGGCTCCGTTGAAGGCTTGCGCGTTCGGGGCCTCGGCCCCCTCACGAAGCCGGTAGAAGCGCGACAGATAGACGATGCCCGTGCCGCTCTTCGTCTCCTCCAGCCGGACGCCTACCTCGCGCAGGAGCTCCGGGAGCCGGGACGGTCGTCCCGTGGCGTCGAGCACGACGTCGGCCTCGACGTCGCCGTCGCTCGTGCGGACACCCGTCACGCGGACGGGCCCCGATCCGTTGCTCCCAAGCAATCCCGTCACCGTCACGCCGTCGCGCAGGTCGGCGCGCTCGGTGCGCACTATCGCGTGACGCAGGACCCATTCGAAAGTAGTGCGCCGGCAGCAGAGCATGACGAGGTCTTCGTCGCTGGCCGCCGGCGTTCGGTCCTCGATCGTGTCGGGCAGCATCTCGCCCCACGCCACCTCGGTGGCGCCGGCGCTCAGCAGCTCGTCGCGGACGTCCGGGAGCTTGTCGCGCAACAGGTTCCGCATGCGCGCGAGGAAGGCGTGCGAGTGGCGCACCTGCGGGGCGCCGCGCCGCTTCCAGTCGAAGGCCTCGTCCGGGGTGTCCGGCAAAGGCGTTGAGTCGCGCTCGAGCAGGACGACGTCGTGTCCGTCCCGAGCCAGCGCAAGGGCCGAACCGAGCCCGGCCACACCGGCACCAACGATGGCAACCCGCATCGCCGAAGCCTACAGAGCACGACCGGGGGGGTTCGGGGGGCCGTAGCCGCCGCGCGAAGCGCGGCCGCCCCCGATCCAAGTGGGAGCGCGACCGGGGGGTTCGGGGGGCCGCGATAGCCGCCGCGCGAAGCGCGGCAGCCCCCCGATCCAACTGGGAGCGCGCGGGAGCGCGCAAGACTCAGCGCGATCCGTAGCCGGGCTTGCCGGCCGCCTCCCATTCGCCCCAGAAGTCGCGAAGCTCCTGGCCGAAGGGATCCCCACCGGTCATCGACATGCTGCCGCGACGGATCGTCCAGTCGAAGGGTGCGAGCTGCGCGGCTTTGGAGAAGTGCTCGCGGGCGAGCTCGTCGCGTCCGCTGCGATGCAGGAACGCGGCCACGCGCCGGTGCGCACGCGCCGCCGCCTGGTCCTCGGCCTCCGGCTGCGACCACCGCGCCATGAGCTCGGGATCGGGAGCCTCGTCGTCGACGACCCAGCGTCGCAGCGCGTCGTGGTGCACCGAAGCATCGATGCCGGTGTACTGCCGGAAGCGGTCGTCGCCCGGCGCGATGGTCGGCGGACGCACCATCCGACCGTCGTAGTCGAACCACACCGTCGACGGGATGTTGATCACGCCGTAGAGCTCGGCGGTGCGGTGATGCACGTCGATCACCGCCGGGATCGTGAGCTTCGCTTCCTCGATCCACGGACGCGCGGCCTCGGGATCGTGATCGAGCGCTACCGCGACCACCCAGAGACCGTGAGGCGAGAGCTCCGCAGAGATCTGCTCCCAGACCGGGAGCTCGTACCTACACCCTCACCACGAGGCCCACGCCACGAGCAGCCGCTTGCGTCCCGCGTGCTCGCTCGGACGCACGACGTTGCCGTCGAGGTCGGGCAGCTCGAGGTCGTCGATGGAGCCCGTCTGTCCCGTCCCCATCGGGTCGCCGGCCAGCGCCGCCACTCCGCCCTCGACGGAGACTGCGATCGACCGGCGCAGCGCACGGGCGATGGCCGACAGGTCCACACGTCCGTCGTCGGTCGCGACGGGCTCGTGCACAACGACGCAGATGTCGCCGCGGCACAGACCCTCGGGCTTGAGCTCCCAGCCCGTAGCCCACTCGAGCTCGGCCGGAGAGATCAGGACGCGGTCACCGTCGACGTCGGCATCGACGTCAACCTGCCGCTCGTCGATCAGGGTGAGGCGCACCCGAGAAGACTAAGGGTGCTGCGGCTAGCTGGACCAGCCGGGCGTCGGGCACTGCGCGAGCGATGCCTCGCCCCACGACCACCCGGACACCGAGAAGCTGACGTCGTCCTCGTCCGGCTCGTTGCGCGACTCGTACTCGTCGAACACGACGCGCCAGGCGGCGGTGGTGCTTCGGCCCACCCACTTCGAGATCGTCATGCCTTCGGAGGCGGCTTCGGCGCTGTCGGTGTGGAGTGTGACGTTCACGCGTATGTCGCGGACGGCGCGAGCCGTTTCGTTGCGAACGTCGCCGGTCGCCTGCACGCGCCACTTCGTCTGTTCCTCTTCATCGGGATCGGCGTCGGCGACCTTCGAGACGGTGAAGTCGATGTACTCACCCGTCACCCGCCCGGACGGACAGCTCGACGGGCCGGATACCGGCTGGGCGGCCGCCGGCGCGCCCCCCGCGGAGCTCGGCCGCGATCCGTTCGACGACGCCCCGCTGCCCGAGCTCGTCGGTGACGGCGAGGGTGAGGCTGATGGGCTGGGCGACGGCCTGACGGTCATCAGATCCGCGAAAGACAGGTCGGCGCCGCCGGCGACGGGTGTCGCCTGTGTGGTCCTGTCTGCACCGCGTGCGCATGCACCCGTCGCCAGCGCCAGGACGAGGACCGCAGCCACCTGCGCGGCCGAGTACGCGCGGCCGCTCAACCCGCGTCTCACCTCGA
>JBOGXL010000035.1:0-12935 GCA_050694575.1 Actinomycetota bacterium
CCGGCGCGGCCCCCGGCGCGCCCGGGGCGCCTTGGGCCTGTCCGTAGGCGCGTTCGGCGAGCCTGTGCGACGCCTGGAGCAGCTCTTCGGTCGTCTTGCGGACGCGATCGATGTCGGTGCCCTTCAGCGCTTCCTTCGCCGCGTCGATCTTGCCCTGGATGTCGGCGCGCTCTTCGCCCGGCACCCTGTCGCCGGCCTCGGTGAGCGCCTTCTCCACCGCGTAGATCGCGTTGTCGGCCTGGTTCCGCGCCTCGGCCTCCTCGCGCCGGGCGCGCTCGGCCCCGGCGGCCGTTTCGGCGTCCTTGACCATGCGATCGATCTCGTCACGCGGCAGCGCCGTGCCGCCGGTGATGGTCATGGCCTGCTCCTTGCCTGTGGCCATGTCCTTCGCGGACACGTTGACTATGCCGTTGGCGTCGATGTCGAACGTCACTTCGATCTGCGGCATGCCCCGCGGCGCCGGCGGCAGCCCGACGAGCTGGAAACGTCCGAGCGAGCGCACACCCGGCGAGTCGGCCATCTCGCCTTCGCCCTGCAGGACGTGGACCTCGACCGACGTCTGGTTGTCCGCGGCCGTCGAGAAGATCTCCGACCGGCGTGTCGGGATGTGCGTGTTGCGCTCGATCAACTTCGTGTAGATGTGCCCGAGCGTCTCGACACCCATCGACAGAGGTGTGACGTCGAGAAGGAGGATCTCCTTCATGTCGCCCTTGATGATCGAAGCCTGGATCGCAGCACCCACGGCGACGGCTTCGTCCGGGTTGACGCCCTTGTGCGGGTCCTTGCCCGTGAGACCGCGGACGAGCTCCTGCACCATCGGCATACGCGTCGCGCCACCGACCAAGATCACGTGGCTGAGGTCACCCGTCGACACGTTCGCGTCGCGGATGGCCTGTTCGAAAGGCGTCTTCAGCTGTTCGACGAGATCCGCCGTCATCTGCTCGAGGCGCGACCGCGTGAGCGCGGTCTCCAGATGCAGCGGACCGTCGGCGGTGGCCGTCACGAAGGGGAGGGAGATCGAGGTCTCCTGTGCTTGCGACAGCTCGATCTTCGCCTTCTCGGCCGCTTCCTTCAGGCGTTGGAGCGCCATGCGGTCCTGCGAGAGATCCACGCCGGTGTTGTTCTTGAAGTCGCCGACGAGCCAGTCGATGATGCGCTGGTCCCAATCGTCACCACCGAGCTGGGTGTTCCCGTGCGTCGACTTCACCTCGAAGACGCCGTCACCGATCTCGAGGATGGTCACGTCGAACGTGCCGCCGCCGAGGTCGAAGACGAGGATGCGCTCGTCGGTGCTTCCCTTCTCGAGCCCGTAGGCGAGCGCCGCGGCCGTCGGCTCGTTGATGATGCGGAGCACCTTCAAGCCCGCGACCTCGCCGGCCTCCTTGGTGGCCTGCCGCTGCGCGTCGTCGAAGTGGGCGGGCACGGTGACGACGGCTTCCTCGACCTTGTCTCCGAGGTAGGCCTCGGCGTCCCTGCGGAGCTTCTGCAGGACGAAGGCCGAGATCTGCTGGGGCAGGTAGGTCTGGTCGTCCGCGGTGAACGTCCAGTCCTTACGGCCCATCTGGCGCTTCACCGACCGGACGGTCCGATCGGGGTTCGTGATGGCTTGGCGCTTGGCGATCTCGCCGACGAGCACCTCACCTTGCTTGGAGAAGGCGACGACGGACGGGGTCGTCCTGGCCCCCTCGGCGTTGGGGATGACGACGGGCTCGCCCC
The DNA here is from genome assembly GCA_050694575.1 of Actinomycetota bacterium. Classification (GTDB taxonomy): domain Bacteria; phylum Actinomycetota; class JAICYB01; order JAICYB01; family JAICYB01; genus JBOGXL01. The sequence goes on from JBOGXL010000035.1 coordinate 1,717, forward strand.
CTTCGAATGTGGCGACGACGGAGTTCGTCGTCCCCAGGTCGATCCCTACCACCTTGGCCATATTGGGTTCCTCCTGCGCTAATGAACTGCCAGCACTCTAGGAAGTTGAGTGCTACTGTGTCAAGTTTAGCGCCGGATCGCCAGGTCAGGTAGGCGTGGGCAGGTCTCCCTCCAGCTCTGCCTCCGACCCCTCGGTCACGCCGTGCTCCTCGAACCACCCCTGGTTGACCTCCAGGGCGGCGTCGAAGGCGACGCCCGCGGGGTAGTTGGGGCAGTCCTCCACGCGGCACGGCTCCATATCCACGATCGACAACACCTCGAACGTGGAATCTCCGCCCCAGCTCATGTACGCGATCGACAGGGGGATGAGCGTGTTCTTCATCCAGAACCCGCCCTCCTTGGGCGCCGGAAAGATGAAGAGCATGCCCGCGTCCTCGTCGAGGTCCTCGCGGAACATGAGCCCGCGCTGGTGGTGCTCGGGATCTGCGGCGATCTCGACGGCGACCGTGGAGTCCTCGAAGCGCATGAGGACGCCATCCGGCGGCGGAGTGGGCTCCGGTGTGGGCTCAAGCGCGGGCTCGGCCACCTGCTGCGCTCCCATGCCGCAGCCGCCCAGCAGCGCGAACATGACCATCACCGCACCGACCCGAAGCCTCAAGCGCCCTCCGCAAGGAGTCCGGGCAAGGCCTGCAGATCTCGCCATAGCCTCCTCTTGGCCTCCTTGCCCGTCAGGCCCTCGGGGAGCGACTCCGTGATCAAGAGCACCAGGTCCGATCGGATCCGCGACGATCCCGCTTGCGGGAGGTCCTCGGGGATGGAGATTCCGCAACGCCCGTCCAGCGCGCGGACGGCATCCGCCGCACGGGGGCCGAAGGCCACTATCACCCGGGGACCCACGGCTTCGATCTCGCCGAGCAGGTGCACGGAGCAGGCCGCGACGTCATCTGTTGTTGCGGGTTCTGTGCCGCACCGGACGGCCGTCGTGCCGTAGAGCCATGACAGGGGGATCCCCAGCGCGTCGAAGGCTTTCGTCAGCGCATCGGCGTCGGAGGCGAAGGCATTGGTCATCTCGAGATCCTCGTCGGACGGACTCTCCTTGACGAGCATGATCGGTGCACGGGGGTGTCCGGTCCCGTAGACGCGATCGGACGCAGAGCATCGGGGGCAGCTCTCGCACTCGGCAACCTCGGCCCAGATCGCCATGAGCTCGCCGGCGGCCTTCGTCACCGCCGGATCGGGCACCGTCTCGTCGCTCGGCGGCGCCGGCCGACGCGGACCGGTCGTCGGGGGACGAGGGATCTTCCGTCCCGGAGGCATGACGAGGCTTCGGGAGCCCGGCCGTGGTCGTCGTGGAGTCATCGCAGGCAATCTACAAGGCGCGGACGATACCCTAGCCGCGCGATGCTGCGACCTGTACCGCTGTTCGTCCTCGCGCTCATCGCCGTACCCGTAGCCGGACGACGGGCCCGCGACCTCTACAAGCTGGTGCGATCGGGGCAACCCAACCCGGAGCGGAGACGCTACGTCCTTCAGCCGCAGTACGCGCTCCTGAAGATCGTCGGCCAGAAGAAGCTCCTCCAGTGGACGGGGCCCGGCCTTGCGCACGCCTTCACCTTCTGGGGCTTCCTCGTCGTGCAGGTGGCGCTGCTCGAGAGCTTCGGTGAGTTCTTCTGGAAGGACTTCCGCCTTCCGATCATCGGCACGCACTCGTGGTTCGGTGCCGTGCTCGACTTCTTCATCGCCGCGGTCGGAATATCGCTCATCGCGTTCGCGCTCGTCCGGCTCAAGAACAACCCGCGGATCTGGCAACGGCAGTCGCGCTTCTGGAAGTCGCACATGGGACCGGCCTACCTCATCCTCTTCATGATCTTCGGCATCGTCTCGACCCTCCTCGCCGTCAACGCCGCACGTCACTCCCTCGGTCGCCTCCCCTACGACGGCGGTGCGTTCCTCGCCCGTCCCTTGGGGAACTGGCTCGCGCAGACGTTCGACCACGACACCCTCGAAGTGGTCGACTACCTCGCGCTGATCCTCCACGTGGTGGTGTTCTTCAGCTTCCTCGTGCTCGTCCTCAATTCGAAGCACTTGCACGTCTTCACCTCGCTAATCGGCGTTCCGTTCGCCCGCCATCCCATCGCCCTGGGACGGCTGCGTCCCGAGCACATCGATATCGAAACGATGGACGAGAACACGAAGATCGGCGCGGGAGCGATCGAAGACTTCGAGTGGAAGCACGTGCTCGACATGCTCACGTGCACCGAGTGCGGGCGTTGCCAGTCTGTATGTCCGGCGTGGAACACGGGCAAGGAGCTGAACCCGAAGCTGCTCGTCATGAACCTGCGGGATCACGGCATGGCGAAGATGCCCGTTATCAGCGGCCGCGTCTCCCCGGACAACGCGACGGGCGAAACGAAGATCGCCTGCGAGCAATCGATAGTGCCGGACGTCATCACCGAAGACGTGCTGTGGGCCTGCGTCACGTGCGGCGCGTGCGTGTACGAGTGCCCCGTCGACATCGAGCACGTCGACATGATCATGGATATGCGCCGCAACCAGGTGATGATGGAGTCGAAGTTCCCTCGCGAAGCGACGGGCATGTTGAACAACGTCGAATCCACTGGGAACCCGTGGGGCCTCGCCGGTGACGCCCGCATGCAATGGGCGAGAGGCATGGAGGAAGACGTCCCCGTCATCCCGGCCGGCGGGACGATCCCCGGCGACGTCGAGTATCTGTTCTTCGTCGGGTGCGCCGGAGCCTCCGACGACAGGGCGATGAAGACCACGCGGGCCGTCGCGTCGCTCCTCAAACGCGCCGGGGTGAAGTTCGCCGTTCTCGGCCCCCAGGAGACCTGCAACGGCGATCCCGCCCGCCGCATCGGCAACGAATACCTCTTCCAGGAGATCGCCAAGCAGAACGTCGAAAAGCTCAACGGCGCCGGAGTGCGCAAGATCATCACGCAGTGCCCCCATTGCTTCAACACGTTCCGCAACGAGTACCCGGACTACGGCGGGGTCTGGGACATCGTCCACCACGCCCAACTCCTCGCCGACCTCGTGGGAAAGGGGCAGCTGCAGCCGACCGTCCCGTTAGACCTCAGCGTCACGTACCACGACCCCTGCTACCTGTCGCGGCACAACGACGTGCTCGAGGATCCTCGTCGGGTCATCACGGCCACAGGTGCACGTCAGTCGGAGATGCACCGGTGTGGCAAGCGCACGTTCTGCTGCGGGGCCGGTGGTGCGCGCTTCTTCATGGAGGAGACCGAAGGCAAGCGCATCAACACCGAGCGCATCGAGGAGGCCGTCGGCACCGATCCGGACGTCGTCGGGACCGCCTGTCCGTTCTGCCTCGTGATGCTCGACGACGGCATCAAGGACCTGCAGATGAAGGGCCAGGCGGCCGACGTCGAGGTGATGGACGTCGCGAACCTGCTGCTGCGATCGATGAACGGCTCGGCGGTGCGTAAGGCCGAAGAGGCCGTGCTCGAGGAGAGCTAAGTCTCGAAAGTCCTTGCAGTACCTCGAAGCCGTCGGCCTTCGGCGGGTGACGTCAAGGCGCCCCACCGGACGCTCTGGAGGACATCCGTAGAATGTCTGGGCCGCGGGTGTAGTTCAACGGCAGAACGCAAGCTTCCCAAGCTTGAGACGGGGGTTCGATTCCCCTCACCCGCTCGGGAGGTCACCATGGCCAGGAAGATCACAGTTGACTGCGAGGTCTGCTCGGCGCGCGTCCCCATCGAGCGTGCGAAGGAAGCGATGTTCGAGACCGGACAGAATGCCTATCACCTGATGGATCTGTGTCCGGAGTGTCTCGACCGCCAGCTACAAGCGGCCGAGTCGGTGAACGACACCGGAGGATACCGGCAGAAGGTCGCTGCGCTCATCCGGCTGCCCGGCTCTTCTCTTCCGGAGGGCTCCTGACCGCCGGCGTCAGCCGGCGGCGAGGAGCGAGCTCACACCCCAGAGCGTCAACACAACGCCGACGACGATGTTGAGGACGACGATCTTCATGTTGGGCTTCGACCCATCGGCCGACGGTTTCCGCATCCGTTCCCGCACGACGACGGCCAGGTTTCCGAGCAGCAGCGCCGCACCGAGCGCGAGCACAAGCTCGCGCATGAGGTCTCCGACGGGGATGAATCCCATGACGTCATCATCGCGGATGCCGAGACGAAGCGGTCCGGACCGGTGATCGCGCTTCCCGATCTTGCTCCGGCCCGTCCTCCCTGCTCGGCGGCCGAGCGTGCGGCGGCCGAAGCATTGGCGTCCACCTTCGGGCGGCTCGGCCTCCAGACAAGTACGGACGTCCTCCGCGGAGCCACGAGCCCGACGTGGGTTCCGCTACTGCGGGCCCTGCTGCGCGTTTGGGCGGTGGCCTTCGTCGCGGCGTACCGGCCGGTGCCGGCGATAGTCCTGGCCAGCCTCGCCGTCGCCGGCGGCATCCCGCAGATCGGTGCCCTCATCCGGTTCATCCCGCTCATCGGCGCGACGACACAGAACGTGGTCGCGAAGATCCCTGGGACAGACGCCGAAGCACGCCCGATCGTCGTCACCGCCCACATCGACACGCACCCGACGTCCGGCGCCGTGATCGGGCGGCTGCGCACCACGGTCGGAGCGGTCCTCGGATGCGCCGCCCTGGCCGCGGCTATCTCGGCGAGACCCGGTCTACCCGTCTGGCGCGCGACGACGGCGATCGTCGCCGTCGAGGCCATCGCCATGTTGGTATGGCTGGCACGCCGCGAGCTCGCCCGCACGACGGGAGCCCCCGACGACAACACGTCCGGGGTGTTCGCCCTGTTGAGCGTGGCCCAGCTCGGTACCGATCAGCGTCCCGTTCACGATGTGTGGCTGGTGGCCACCGGAGCCGGCACCTCGGGAGGGCACGGCCTGACGGCGTTCCTCCGCCGACATCCCCAGGCCCGCCAGGGCTGGGTCGTCGAGATCGACGCCCTCGGCGCCGGCGAGGTCATCGCAGCGCCGTTCGCGGCGAACTTCCCGCGGCCCGGTACGCCGCCACCGCTCGTGCGGGCCATAGTCACAGCCGCGCGGATGTCGGGTGACCCGCTGAACGTGCGTCAAGTACGGCGCGCGCACTCGGACGCGCGCGCAGCTCTCCGGATGCGAACAGCGGCGATCGCCCTCACCGGCGGCCTGCACCCTCCGTCCGAGCAGAGCGTTCCCGACGCCGGCAACGTCGAACGCGCCGCTCGCATCGTCGACCGCCTGGCGCGCAGCGACGGACCGGCCTAGTCAACGGGGCGCTAGACGCCGGTGTAGTTCGCGAACTTCGTGTAGTTCTCGAGGAACGTCAGCTTCAACCGGCCGACGGGGCCGTTGCGGTGCTTCGACAGCAGGATCTCGGCCGTTCCTTTGTCCTGGGACTCCTGGTTGTAGACCTCGTCGCGGTAGATGAACAGCACGACGTCGGCGTCCTGCTCTATCGCGCCCGACTCGCGAAGGTCGGCCAGCATCGGACGTTTGTCCTGCCTGGCCTCGACGGCGCGGGAGAGCTGCGAGACGGCGATCACGGGCACCTGCAGCTCGCGCGCCAGGATCTTGAGGGAGCGCGATATCTCCGAGATCTCCTGCTGACGGTTCTCGGAGCGGCGAGGGCCGCTCATCAGCTGGAGGTAGTCGACTATCACGAGGCCGAGCCCGCTCTTCTGCTTCAGGCGACGCGCCTTGGCCCGGATCTCGAGAACGGTGACGGCTTCGGTGTCGTCGATGTATATCGGCGCGTCGGCGAGTCGTCCGACGGCCGTCGCGAGTCGCGACCAGTCCTGGTCGGACAGCCGTCCGGTTCGAAGCTTGTGCACGTCGACAAGCGCCTCGGCGCACACGAGTCTTTGGACGAGCTCCATCTTCGACATCTCGAGGGAGAAGATCGCGACGGGTACGCCGTGGTCGGTCGCGGCTTGCTGCGCGATGTTCAGAGCGAACGACGTCTTACCGAAGCTGGGTCGCGCGGCGACGATGATGAGGTTCGACTGTTGGAGCCCGCTCGTGAGGTTGTCGAGGTCGATGAAGCCCGTCGACACACCGGTCACGCTCGCGCCGCGCAGCTGCAACGCCTCGACCTGCTCGAGGTGCTCGTGCAACAGGTCGCGGATGTGCGCGAAACGATCGCCGAGCCGTTTCTGGGCCACGCCGAAGATGAGCGCCTCGACCTGATCGACGATGTGGTCGACGTCCTCGGCGGACTCGAAGGCCATAGCCGCGGCTTCCTGCGTAGCCTCGATCATGCGGCGGAGGAGCGCCGTCTCCTCGACGATGCGGGCGTAGTACGAGGCGTTGGAGGCCGCGGGCACCGAGTTGACGAGGTGGAAGAGGTACGGCTTCCCGCCTATCTCCTCGAGGGAGCCGAGGCGGCGCAACTCCTCGGCCACGGTGACCGAGTCGACGGCTTCCCCGCGGCCGAACAGAGCCACAACGCCGTCGTAGATCTTACGGTGAGCCGGCCTGTAGAAGTCCTCCCCACGCAGCTTCTCGAGGACGTCGGATATCGAGGCCTCCGAGAGCAGCATCGCTCCCAGCACCGATTCCTCCGCTTCTACAGAGTGCGGAGGGACCCGCTGGGCCTTGGCTTGCAGCGTCGTCATGGGTAGAACAGGTCAGAACAGGCGTTCGGTACGGGACACATCGTAGAGGCTGCCTCCGACGAGATCGACGGACCACAAGCCTCGGGCCGATGCCTGTGGACGCGCAAGAGGACAGGTGCCCGTTTACGCCTGGAACCCCTGTGGACGACCTGTGGACGGGCGGGGCCTACCGGTGGGCTATTCGGCTCCCCCGGCGACGACCTCTACCCGGACCAGCGCAGATACCTCGCCGTGGATGGGGATGACCACCTCGTGCATCCCGAGATGGCGGATCGGCTCGGTGACCTCGATCTTGTGCCTGTCGATCTCGGCCCCCGTGGTCGAGGAGATCGCCTCGGCGATCTGCGCGGGCGTGACCGACCCGAACAGCCGGCCGTCCGGACCGGCCTGGGACTTCACCACGAGCAGCTGGCCCTCGAGCTTGGCCTTGAGCTCGGAGGCCGAGCGCTGCTCGCGCGCCTCGCGGCTGGCACGACTGTCCCGCCACGTCGAGGCGTGCTTCACGTTGCCCTTCGTCGCCGGGACGGCCAACCCCTTGGGGATCAGGTAGTTGCGGGCGTACCCACCCGCGACGATCACCACGTCCCCGGCCTCGCCGAGCTTGGCCACGGCGCCTCTTAGAACGATCTTCATCCTGCTCATGGTCGACCGGCCGCGCTCATCGGACCGTGTAGGGCAGGAGGCACATCTCGCGGGCGTTCTTCACCGCAAGCGCGACGTCCCGCTGGTGACGCTGGCACGTCCCCGTCACCCGGCGAGCCCTGATCTTCCCGCGGTCGGAGACGAACCGCCGCAACAGCCCCGTGTCCTTGTAGTCGACGTAGGCCACCTTCTCCTTGCAGAAGAAACACACCTTCGGACGGCCCCGCCGGAGCGGGCCGCCCTTGCCGTCGCGGCGCTCCTTACGGTCCCCGCCGCTGCGTTCCTTGCTGCTGCCACCGCGCTTGCGGGCCATCAGGTGCTCCTCGTGCGCACGTCGCGCCGGACCGTCTTGGCCCGGATGAGGCCGTCGACGAACGGCAGAGCCGCCTCGAGGTCCGATCGTTTCCCCGGATCGAGGTTGTAGGAGCAGACGGCGTAATATCCCTCGGTCACGGACCCGATCTCGAAAGCCAGCTTGCGGCGACCCCAGCGCTCGGTGTTGGACATCTCCCCGCCGCGCTCGGCGACGAGAGCGGCGAAGCGGTCGATGGTCGCCTCGATCTCGACATCCTCTCGACGGGCGTCGAGGAGGAGCATCGTTTCATATGGACGCAAACACGCCCTCCTCTGGACTAGGCGGTCCCCGTCCGATACGGGGACAGAAGAGCAGCCCCGACAGTACCAAAGGCCCCGGCGCTTCGCTCGGGCGTGGTCCATCCGGAAGAATGGGTCACATGGCGACGAGGCAGGCGCGGATCCTCGTCGTGGACGACGAGCAGAACATCACCGATCTCGTAGCCACGGCCCTTCGCTACGAAGGCTTCGACGTCGAAGCCGTGAGCGACGGACGATCGGCGCTCGAGGCGACGGAGACCTTCAGACCCGACCTCGTGCTGCTCGACATCATGCTGCCGGACGTGGACGGCTACGAGATCCTCCGCCGGCTCCGAACCACCGGCCACCAGATCCCCGTCTTGTTCCTGACGGCCCTCGACGCGATCGAGGACAGGGTGCACGGTCTAACGGCCGGGGGCGACGACTACATCACGAAGCCCTTCAGCCTGGAGGAGCTCATCGCTCGAACCCAGGCGATCCTCCGGCGAACGAGGGATCCCCAAGACGCGCCGGCCAAGCTGGCCTTTGCCGATCTCGAGCTGGACGAGGAGTCCCACGAGGTCTGGCGAGCGAACAAGTCGATCGAGCTCACGCCTACCGAGTTCAGGATGTTGCGGTACTTCCTGCAACGCCCGCGTCACGTCGTCTCGAAAGAGGAGATGCTGAGCAACGTCTGGTCGTCCGACTTCGCCGGAGACGTCAACGTCGTCGAGAAGTACGTGAGCTACTTGCGCAAGAAAGTGGACATCATCCAGCCACAGCTGATCCACACGATCCGCGGCGTGGGATACATCCTTCGACTGCCCAAGGGCAGCGAGTGACCCTCCGGACGCGCCTGCTGGTCGGGCTCCTCGGTCTTGCGGCCCTGGGTTTGATCGTCGCCGACGTCGCGACGTACACATCCCTCCGAAGGCTCTTGGAGAGCCGAGTGACCCAGCAGCTGGAGGCTGCTCGATTCGAGTTCCTCGAGCTCTTCGAGGAGCGAGGGGAAGAACCGCCGCCGGGGCGCGGGCCGAAGCCCGGTCACGAAGTGACGTCGTCCGTGCCGACGGGTTCCTACGGCCAGCTCCGAGACGCGGACGGACACGTCGTGGCCGAACACTGGCTCGGTGATCCGGACCCTGCAGTGCGCCCGGAGCTTCCTCAGATAGCGCCCCACAGCGGTCCGAAACTCTTTTCGAGCTACGGCCATGAGGACAAGACCGCGATGTTCGAGGTGTCCGTGTCGCCCGCGCCGGACGCGGCAACCCTCGTCGTCGCCGTCCCCACCGACGAGATGCGCCAGACTCTTGCGCGCCTGGTCGGTGTGACCCTCGCAGCGGGCATCGGGATCCTCATCGCGTTGGCGGTGACGGCGTGGTGGCTCGTCCGGATCGGCCTGCGTCCGCTGGAGAAGATCGGGGACGCGGCGGCCGAGATCGCCGCCGGCGATCTGTCCCGTCGCGTCGACGTCGAGAAGACCAGCACCGAGGTCGGGAAGCTCGCTGTAGCACTGAACGAGATGCTCAACCAGATCGAGAAGGCGTTCGCCTCACGCAAAGCATCCGAGGAGAGACTGCGTCGCTTCGTGGCAGATGCATCTCATGAGCTCCGGACACCGCTTACGTCGATCCGCGGCTACGCGGAGTTGTTCCGGCGTGGGGCGAAGACCCGTCCCGCCGACCTCGCCAAGTCGATGGAGCGGATCGAGCAGGAAGCGGCGCTCATGGGGGTCCTCGTCCGGGACATGCTCGTCCTGGCTCGACTCGACGAAGGACGGGCTCCCGAGGCCAAGCGCATCGACCTGACGGCGTTCGCCGAAGATGCAGTGGCCGACGCACGGGCCGTCGCGCCCGGCCGTTCGATCTCGCTCGAGACGAACGGACCCGTCGCCGTCGATGCCGACGAAGTCGGGATGCGTCAGGTGCTCTCGAACCTGCTGACCAACGCGATCTACCACACACCACCGCGATCACCCATCGAAGTCCGCCTAGAGTCCACGGACGAACACGCCAGCGTCTCGGTGATCGATCATGGGCCGGGCCTGCAAGAGGGTGAAGCCGACCACGTCTTCGAGCGCTTCTACCGATCCGATCCTTCGCGGACCCGCGAGACGGGCGGCACGGGTCTGGGATTGTCGATAGTCGCGGCGATAGTCAGAGCCCACAAAGGTGAGGTAACAACGGAAGCCACCCCGGGCGGTGGAGCAACCTTCCGCGTCCGCCTCCCTGCTGCACCGCACTCGCCCGCCCCGACCAAGCACCGACGGAAGGCCAAGCGCGCCCGACTGTAAGTCGCGTTCGTTGTGCTTGCCGGCATCGCGGTCGGCCTGCGTTCGCCCCACCAGCCAGACAAACCAGGTTGGGCCCCGGAAGGATGTTGGTGCATCGGGCCGCCGGGCCGTGACCCGTGCGACTCATGGCAGGCGCGCACCACGACGAACGCCACACAACGGTCGCCGCGACGTGCGCGCCGAATGGTGGAGCAAAGGGCGCGTCCCGGCGGCCCGAGTTCCTCGGCCAGAGCTAGAACGGCGGTTCTTCGTCCGCCGCGGCCCCGTTCTCGGATCCGCCGCCGCCGGCGAACGCCGGCACTTCGCCACCACCGCTGTCCTGGCGACTCGTCTTCGTGACGGTGGCCGTCGCCCACTCGAGGGACGGGCCGACGTTCTCCACCTCGACCTCGGTGACCGAGCGACGCTGCCCCTCGGGGGTCTCCCAAGAACGCTGGCGCAGTCGACCGACGACCAGAGCGCGCGCGCCCTTCGTGAGCGACTCTGCCGCGTTCTCTGCTTGCTGACGCCAGACGTTGCAGCGGATGAACGACGTCTCGCCGTCCTTCCACTCGCCTGTCGACGGGTCACGCTGACGTCGATTCACCGCGACGCTGAACGTCGCCACGGGTACGCCCGACGGGGTGTACCGCAGCTCGGGGTCGTCGGTGAGGTTCCCTACCAAGATCACTTGATTGCCGATGGCCATGTCGCCCCCTTGGCTCTTCGACGAGTGAGGAAGTCGCCCCCTTGGACGTCTCGTCTGATCCGGACGCTAGCACCGGGTCATGACAACCGCGCGGGGAAAAGAAGAAGGGGCCCGTCGTGGGCCCCTATCTTCTGCGCGAAGCGCTCGGGTTGGCGTGTTACGCAACAGCCAGTCGCAGCCTGCGAAGGAGGACGGCACCGCCGGCAAGCGCGGCGAGACCGATGGCTGCGAAGTCCTCGACGTCCACACCCGTCTTCGGGAGCTTGCGGTCAACCGGCGCCGGCTTCGGCGTGGCCGGCTCGCGGAGAGCACCGATCGCGGGCAGGTCGAGGATGTGACGGCCCTGGGCGTCCTTGCAGACGTTGAGAGCCGGAAGATCCATCACGTTCTCGACACAATC
>JBOGXL010000036.1:0-2324 GCA_050694575.1 Actinomycetota bacterium
GGATCCACGAACCCGATGTCCCAGCGCGTGTACCGGCCCGGGTATTCGTAGCTCGACGCCAGGAGCACACCGCGACGCGAGTCGATCGCGTCGATCAACGGCTCGACGGCGCCCGGCACCGCGATGCGCTCGGTCTCCCGGCGCACCTCGATACCGCCCCGTGTCACATACACGCCCGTCATCTCCATCAACTCCCCTCCCGGAAAGAGAAGAGCCGCCTCGCGGGGAGGCGGCTGGCGTTTGCGATGCGCGCGCGGTCGGCCGCCTACCCCGGCAGCCACCACCACGACGAAACGAAACGCTCGTTCACGCCGCTCATCGTCGCAAGCAGCAGGACCGTCGTCAAACCCTCACGGCTCCGGCTTCAGCTCACGGAAGAAGCACGTGCGGTTGCCCGTGTGGCACACGGCGTCCCCCTCGAGCCGTGCGCGCACGAGCAGCGTGCTCTCCTCGCAGTTATAGAGGATGCGAACGAGCCGAAGCCGGTGGCCGGACGTGTCGCCCTTCGTCCAGAGCGCGTCGCGCGATCGTGACCAGAACGTGACAAGGCCCTTCTCGAACGTCGTCTCCAAGGCCTGCGCGTTCATGAAACCGATCATGAGGACCTCGTCCGTGTCCTCCTCCTGGACGACGGCCGGGATCAGGCCCTTCTCGTCGAAGTTCAGCTCCGAGATCTTCATGTCGTGCGTCTCATCGGGATGCCCTGGGCCGCCATGTGGTCCTTCAGCTCGCCGACGGTGTATGTGCCGTAGTGCAGGATCGAGGCGACGAGGACGGCGTCGGCATGGCCTTCGTTCACGCCGTCGGCGAGGTGCTCGGGTGATCCGGCTCCCCCCGACGCGATCACCGGGATCCCGACGACGTCGGCGACGCCGCGCGTGAGCTCCAGGTCGTAGCCCTCCTTGGTGCCGTCTCGATCGAACGAGGTCAAGAGGATCTCGCCCGCGCCGAGCGTCTCGGCCTCCGTCGCCCACCGCACGGCATCGATGCCGCTGCGGATGGGCTCTTGCCCGCGCGCGCCGCGTCCGCCTTCCAGGACGACCTCAAATCCGCCGTCGACCCGCCGCGCATCTATCGCGACGACGATGCATTGCGCACCGAACGCATCGGAGGCCTCCTGCACGAGACGGGGATCGCGAACGGCGGCGGTGTTCATCGACACCTTGTCCGCTCCGGCGCGCAGCCGGCGCCTGACGTCCTCGACCGTCCGGACGCCGCCCCCGATGGTCAGCGGGATGAACACGTGCTCGGCCGCCTTGCGCAGAACCTCGTAGGTCGTCTCCCGTTCGTCCGGGGTGGCGGTGATGTCGAGGAAACAGAGCTCATCGGCGCCCTGCTCGTCGTAACGGATCGAGAGCTCGATCGGATCGCCGGCGTCGCGCGTGTCGACGAACTGAACGCTCTTGACCACCCGGCCGCGGTCCAGGTCCAGACAGGGGATGACCCGCTTCGCCAGGGTCACGCGACCTCCATTACGGCCTCGGTGAGCTCGATGGCTCCCGTGTACAGCGCTTGCCCGACTATCGCGCCCTCTATGCCGTCCACGGTCGCCAGGGCCTTGAGGTCGTCGACGCTGGACACGCCACCCGAAGCGATGATCGGGACGCCGGCGGCATCGGCCACGTCTGCGAGAAGGTCGACGTTCGGACCGGCGAGCATGCCGTCCCGTCCGATGTCGGTAACGAGGAGGCGCTGCACGCCCGCCGCCGCCAATCGTCGAACGGCATCGACCACGTCCTCGCCGGTCCCCTCTGTCCAGCCGGCGACTCGGACCTCCCGCCCCAAAGCATCGGGCGCAACGATCAGACGGGGGCCGAAGGCCTCGACGCACTCGTGCAACACGCCGATGTCGGTGAGGGCCGCCGTTCCGAAGACCACGCGGTCGGCGCCGTTCGCGATCCAGCGCCGTCCGGCATCGACCGAGCGGATGCCGCCGGCCACCTGCACCGGGATGTCCAGCTTGCGCAGGATCTCCATCACCATCTCCTGATGGCTCGGCTCCCCGGCGAGCGCTCCGTCGAGGTCGACGACGTGCAGCCGCGTGGCCCCCTGCGCTTCCCAATCCTTCGCGACGGCGACGGGATCGTCCGAGTACACGGTCTTGGCCTGTGGCTCGCCGCGGCGCAGCCGGACGACCTGGCCCTGCAGGATGTCGACCGACGGGATGACCTCGAAGGTCATGTCAGACGCTCGAAGAACCGCTCGAGCACCCGGCGTCCGACGTCCGCCGACTTCTCGGGGTGGAACTGGACGCCGACGACGTGGTCCTGCTCCACGCCGCTGCAGAAGGTCTCGCCGTAGGTGGTCGTCGCGGCGACGGCGGT
>JBOGXL010000037.1:0-2568 GCA_050694575.1 Actinomycetota bacterium
GTCGGCGCCCGGTTCCAAGGCCGCAACCGCCATCCCGCGGTGGGCGAGTGGGAGACGACCAGCTACGTCGTAGCGTACGAGCCCGAGCGCACCTTCGCGTGGGCCGTCGGCGATCCAGACCGGCCCGGGGCGTCGTGGCGGTTCGAGCTTGCTCCCGAAGGCTCGGGTACTCGGTTGAAGCAATCGATGCGCATGGGGCCGGCACGCTCCGGGCTCAACGCGGCCATCGATGCGATGCCCGACAAGGAAGAGCGGATCATCGCGCGCCGCCTCGACGAGCACCGCAAGAACATGACCGCGACCATCGAAGGCATCAAGGCTCTGGCGGAAGGATGACGATCCGTATCGCCGTCAGCGCGGGGCCCGGTGGTGACGCCCTCATGTTCGTCCAGGAGGCCGAGCGCCTGGGCGTCCACTCGGTCTGGACGGCCGAGGCCTGGGGAACGGACGCGCTGACACCGCTCGCGTTCTTCGCCGCGAAGACGTCGAGCATCAAGCTCGGCTCGGGGATCGTCCAGGTCGGCGCCCGGACACCGGCCATGACCGCGATGTCGGCGATGTCGATGGAATACCTGTCTGGTGGACGGTTCCTGCTCGGCCTCGGGACGTCGGGCCCCCAGGTGATGGAGGGCTGGCACGGCGTGCCTTTCCGGTCGCCGATCCAACGGACGCGCGAGACCATCGAGATCGTCCGCATGGTCTCGAGCGGGGAGAAGCTCGCCTACGCGGGCAAGATCTACACGCTGCCCCTGCCCGACGGCCCGGGCCGGTCGATCCGCTCGGCGGCTCCGCCGGTGCACATCCCGATCTACATCGCGGCGCTCGGCCCCGCGAACCTGCGACTGACCGGCGAGCTCGCCGACGGCTGGGTGGGGACGTCGTTCATGCCCGAATCGGCCGGCGTGTTCCTGGACGAGCTGCGCGCGGGGGCCGAGTCGGCCGGACGATCGCTGCACGACCTCGACCTGCAGGTGCCCGCGTCGGTCGAGTTCACCGACGACGTCGACGAGGCCGCGAAGCGCCACGCTCGCGGCTACGGCTTCACGTTCGGCGCGATGGGATCGCGCGAGCAGAACTTCTACCTCAACGCCTTCGCCCGCCAGGGGTACCAGGAGGTGGCGCGAGAGGTGCAGCGCCTGTGGCGCGACGGCGAACGGGAGCAGGCGCGCGACCTCGTACCGACCGAGATCGGCATGAAGACGAATCTCCTGGGGACGGACGAGACGATCGCCGAGCGCCTGCGTGCGTATCGCGATGCAGGCATCACGACCATCCGGGCCGGGATCCCGGGCGAGACGCTCGACCAGCGGTTGGCGACGCTCGGCCGCCTCATGGACGTCGTCAACGAGGTGAACGCCGCGAAGATCTGAACAAGGGAGAGCCGATGGACGCGCAAGGCAAGGCCGGGCTTCTCAAGCAGATCGACTTCTTCAAGGGCTGCACCGACCGGCAGATCGGCGACATCGCGAAGCTCGTGGACACGCGCGAGCTCTCGCCCGGTGAAGTCCTGTGCCGTCAGGGGGAGCTCGAGTCGGACGTGTTCGTTCTTGCCCGTGGCGAGGCGACGGTCGAGATCGACGGCAAGGAGGTCGCCACCGTGGGGGCCGGAGAGGTGGTCGGCGAGCTGTCGATGGTGAGCGGCGGGAAGCGATCGGCGACGCTGACGGCCATCGCTTCGATGCTCGTCCTCGTGCTCGATCCGCGGGAGGTCGACTCGGTTCTCGCGTCGGACCCGAGCTCGGCCCGGAACCTGGGCCCCCGCAACCCCCGCTAGGTCTTCCCTCCTCGCCCGGGGTGCATGAACGAGTAGCCGTAGACCTCGTCGAGCGACGGCGACCCGGTCAGCGCGTGTGAGGCGAGCTTGCCGCCCATCACCGCGCCTTCGAAGCTTCCGACGTTGAAGCCGGTGTAGATCCAGTCTCCGGCGAGCACGAGGTTCTCGAACCCCGACCCCCACGCCTCCATCCGGTAGCGCAGGGTTCCCGGCAACGACAACGTGTACCGCTCGTTGGGGTCGATGTTCGCTCGCCAGTACTGCTGCGCGATCTGGTTGACGCCGCGGCCGCGGTGGCCGGGATCGTGCGCGAAGAGCAGGTCGAAGTCGAACGACCGTGGATCGGTCGGGTTCCTCGCCGCCGCACCCGGCAACAGGCCGTCGATCGCGCGCAGGTACTGCACCGTCGCCCACTTCACCCGCTCGCTCTCTCGCCGGGGATAGTCGTGGTCGTCGAAGGGTGGGATCTCGTCGGGATCGGCCAGGTTGCCGATGAAGTAGATGAGGCTCTTGGGACGGCGATCCTCCGGCCACCGCTCCTGCTCGATGAGGTCGCTGAAGTCGCAGAACGACGTGAGGTCCTGCGCGTACAGCGGACCGACGTACCGGTCGGTCGGCAGGAACTTCGGCGCGTCCCAGCCGAGGGCGCTCGTCGGCTCGTCCAGCCACAGCTGCACGCTCTGGGTCGGCGACGTCCCCGAGCGCTCGACCATGTCCGTCCACCTCGGCCCCTGCTGCGGATGCTCCATCAAGGCACGGCAGGTATGGCGGAGCGTGGCCACGGGTGTCGCGAG
>JBOGXL010000038.1:0-2134 GCA_050694575.1 Actinomycetota bacterium
GCCGGCAACCTCGAGGGGGTCGCGACGGATCCGTGGACGGCCAAGCAGGTCGAGGCTCGTCGCGGTCGAAAGATCCCCCAGCTGCTCGCCGAGTGGTCCGAGCACGCCGACGCGATCGATCCCCTGCTGCCGAGCTTCCCGCCCGAGCTCGAGCAGCGAGACATGGCGCTGCGTGTCGAGGCCGGTGACCACCGCTGGGAGACGGGCGATCCGAAGACGACGGTGACCGATCCGTTCGAGCTGCTGCGCGCGTACGGCGGTCGCCGCTCTCCCGATCAGATCCGGTCGTGGGACTGGTCCGGTGACCCTGAGCCGTACCTGCCGCTCGTGTCGCCCTTCGGCCTGCGTGCCGACGAGCTCGTCGAATAGGCTCCCAACTCATGAGCGGTCGCCTCGAAGGCAAGGTCGCCGTCGTCACCGGAGGCGGCAACGGCATAGGTCGCGCGTGCAGTGAGCGCTTCGCCGAGCAGGGCGCGGACATCCTCGTGGCCGACCTCCTCGACGAGCCGGGGGCCGAGACCGTCGCTCGCGTCAAGGAACGCGGACGCGAGGCGCTGTTCGTCCATATCGATGCGTCCAGTGCCGCCGACAACGACGCGATGGGCCAAACGGCGATCGAGCGCTTCGGGCGGGTGGACGTCTTGGTCACGGCCGCCGGCATCTCGCACGCGGATTACGTGTCGGGCGAACACGGCGCCGACCAGCGGATGCTCGAAGATCAGGCGCGCCGGTTCGCCGAGCCGTGGACGATCCTCACCGAGCTCGACCTCGACGCCTGGCAACGCGTGCTCGATGTGAACCTCACGGGAACGCTGCTGGCCTGCCGCGCGATAGCGCCGCACATGGTCGAACGGAAGTCGGGATCGATCATCACCGTCGCGTCCATCGCCGCTAAGCGCCCGGACGCCGGGCCGTTGTCCTACACGGTCTCCAAGGCCGGCGTGTGGATGCTGACGAAGTCTTTGTCCCGCAGCCTGGCTCCCACCGGGGTCCGCGTGAACGCGATAGGACCCGGCTTCATCGAGACGAACATGACCACGCTCATCACCGGCAACGACATGATCCGGAACATGGCGCTCACGCAGATCCCGATCGGTCGGTTCGGCACGGCCGCCGACATCGCGAACGCCGCGCTCTTCCTGGCGTCGGATGAATCGGCCTACTTCACCGGCGAGATCCTCCACCCCGACGGAGGCTTCTACACCGAGTGAGCCGTTCGGGGCCACCCCGCACGCGCCGGGTCAGTGCAGCCGCCGACCGGCGAGCCGTCCGACGGGCAGAGTAAGGCGGGTCAGGCCCGGCCCTTCGTGCATCGTGACGCCGGCGGCCGAGGCATCCGAGACGACGCCCGAGGATGTGCAGGACAGGCCCGCCAAGTCCTCCACCAGCCACGCGCAGCTGTCGCTCGAGGCCAGCAACAGCCGCAGGACGTGACCCTCGGCCAACTCGTAGTCCTGGGCGAGCAGCTCGATGCGGTAGTTGAGCGGTTTCCCACTCGCAACGTCGGTTCCCCGGGCGAGGCCCTGTCGATGGCGCGCGTCGAGGTACCCACGTGAGATGTACGTGGCCTTCCCGCCGGGCGCGACATCGTAGAGGTGGGCGACGAAGTTCGTGTCGTTCGTGTCGATGGTCGCGTAGAGGTCGACGACGGGCACGCCGACTATGCGCGTCCTGGTCGGCATGGGGGCCGAGTCGTAGAGCAAACGCGCACCCTCGGCTCCCATGAGGAGCTGACGAGGGAGCCCGGGAACGTCCCGGTACGACGCGGCGCCGCCGCGCGGACGAGCCGACAGCGTTCCGGACGACGCGTAGAGCGTGGTCGCCTGCTTGCCCGCATACGCGCTCGCCGTGCGCTCCACCCGCCGCTGGCTGATGGTCGTCACTGCCGGCTCGCGCATCATTCCCGTGTCGTTGCGCTGGAGCCAATGCTCGAACCAACGCAGAGCTTGCAGGTGCCAGTGATCGACCACCGGCTCGGAATGACGCCACGGTCCGATCAACGCCTTCCGGGGCACGTTGGCGGCCTCCAGCGCCCGCCACATCGACGTGAAGTGGTCCATCTTCACGTTCTGGTCGATCGTCCCGTGGACGTGGAAGACGGCGGCCTTGATCCGCCGAGCCATCAGCGAGTAGT
>JBOGXL010000039.1:0-2630 GCA_050694575.1 Actinomycetota bacterium
GGGTAGCGTCCGCCCTCATGCGTGTGGACGATAGTGAAGGTCGGCGATCGCGCGCGGGTGCCGATCCCGAGGCCGCTCGCCAAGCCCTGGACGAACGTCGTCTTCCCGGTCCCGAGGTCGCCGACCAGCAAGACGACCTCACCCGGACGAAGCAGCGCACCTACGCGACGGCCGAGCGACGTCGTCTCTTCGGCCGAGCGCGTGCGGACGGTGAGGAAGGGTAACCGCACGCAGGAAAGCCTACGGGGTGGCGGAAGCGCAGGCTATCCGAAGAGGTCGAGCTGCTCGGCCGGCTCCTCCGTCAACTCCGGCTGTTCGGCCAGGACGTCGCGGATCTTCTCGAAGTCCTTGGCGATCCCGTCGGCAGCAGCGCCGCCGCGCAGGGCGGCGGCCGGGTGGTAGGTGCAGAGCAACGTGCCGTAGGGCTGCGTGAAACGCTTCTCGCGCAAGCGCGAGATGCCCGTCTGGGTGCCGGTCAGGAGCTTGGCGGCGAAGTTGCCGAGAGCCACGACTACACGCGGACGGATGAGCTCGAGCTGCTGCTCGAGGAACGGACGGCACGTTTCGACCTCGATCGGCTGCGGGTCGCGGTTGCCGGGAGGCCGGCACTTGAGGACGTTGGCGAAGTAGACGTCGGAGCGTTTCAGGCCGAGCTTCGTCTCGATCAGGCGAGTCAAGAGTTGTCCGGCGGCGCCGACGAAGGGCTCGCCCTTCTGGTCCTCGTGGAAGCCGGGGGCCTCGCCGACGAACATGATGTCGGTTTGGGGGCTGCCCACACCGAAGACGGCTTGCGTGCGGACATCTCCGAGCGGGCAGGCGCGGCACGCCTCGGCCTCCCGCGCGAGCCGCGCGAGCTCGGAGGCGACCTGTTGCGGCGTAAGCGTCGTGTTCCCCATCAGCCCAAGCTAGCGAGCACCCTGCCAGAGGGTAGGGACAAAGCCCCCGGCTGAGTCTTGCGCGCTCCCGCGCGCTCCCAGTTAGATCGGGGGGCAGCCGCGCTTCGCGCGGCGGCTGCCGCGGCCCCCCGAACCCCCCGGGCCGTGATGCTCAACCGTGCTAACCGGCAACTCCTGGGACGCCACCCAAGCCCTTGGCGGCAACGACACCGCGGCGGAGGGCCTCCGCCACGACCTCGGCCCCCACCGCTCCGACCAACGTCGGGTCGCATTCAACCTCACCCGTCGCACCGAGGAAGACGACGTCGCCGTCGTGGAAAGCGTGCGCGGGACGCACCGAGCGCGAGATGCCTGCCGCCGACATGCGTGCGACGTGCGTTCCGCGTGGCTTGTCCAGGATCGCGTTCGTCACCACACACGCAAGCACGGTCGTCTGACCCGCGAGGCTCCCCCACACGGGCGTCACGTCCGTAACCCGCGCCCCCGCGATGACTTCGCCGCGTGCGTCGACCACGTCGCCGCCGGCGTTGCAGACGACAATCGCGCCGACGACGGCACCAGTGTCGCCGACGCCGGACGAGGCCGTCCCGAGACCGCCTTTCATCCTGTGCTCCGGTCCCGCCCACTTCCCGACGGTGGCGCCGGTTCCGGCGCCGACGGATCCCTCTTCCACATCTGTGCCGGCCGCGAGCGCCGCGGCTCGCGCGTCCTGGGGGCCGGGACGTGCCTTCGGGTCGCCGATGCTCAGATCGAAGATCACCGCGGCCGGCACGAGAGGGACGAAGGCCGGGCCGAACGCGAAACCAACGCCGCGCTCCTCGAGCACCGAGACGACGCCGTCCGTGCAACCGAGCCCGAAGGCGCTGCCACCGGTCAGCACGAACGCGTGCACTTCCGTCTCGATCGTGTGCGGCTGGAGCAGGTCGGTCTCGCGGGTCCCCGGCGCCGCACCGACGAAGGCGTAAGCGCCCACGGTCTTCGGAGGCAACATGATGACCGTGCAGCCCGTGATGCCTTCCGTGTCGGTGTGGTGCCCGACCGTCACACCGGCGACGTCGGTGATCACGGAAGCACGCGCTCGGCGAACTTCATGAGGTAAGCCGAGACCTCGTCGTGCCGCTCGAAGGGCGACGTGTGACCGCAGTCCTCGAACGTCACGAGATCGGCGTCCGGCACACGAGCGGCGATCTCCTCGGACAGATGCGGCGGCGTGATCAGATCCCGCGAGCCGGTGATGACCAGGACGGGCACGTCGATCGAACCGAGAGCGTCGTGTGCGTCGAACCGGGCCAGGTCGATAAAAGCGTTGAGCGTCTCCGCGGGCGTCCCTTCGTACATCCGGACGCTCGTTGCGATGTGGCGTGGCGAAGGGTCACGGCCGTACGCGAGACGTCCGACGAGCATCGTGAAGTCGTTCGTTCCGGGACGGAGCCGCTCGACGATCTTCGGCGGTCGCGGGATGCGTTGGAGGACGTCCTCGACCCGCTCGAAGGCCCGTTGCGTGACGCCGCCCTCTCGCCAACCGCGGAGGTCCGCTGTGTACGCCGTGTTCGTGAGCACGACGCCGGCGATCCGATCCGCGATGTGCTTGTTCTCGCCGTGCTGCCACAGGGCCTGGATGACCATGCCGCCCATCGAGTGTCCGACGAGCGCGACGCGAGCTTCCTTCGCTTGCTGAACGACGGCGACGAGATCGCGCGCCATCGTGTACGCCGTGAGCGGAGTGTTCCCGTC
>JBOGXL010000040.1:0-3502 GCA_050694575.1 Actinomycetota bacterium
GGAGGCATGCGTGTCGAGGAGCTCATCGAGGGTGCCCGGGACGTCCTGTCCGTGAAGAGGGTGTTCGGGGAGCCGTACGAGCGGGACGGCGTCACCGTTATCCCGGCCGCGTCGTTCGGCGGCGGCGCCGGCGGCGACAACAAGCCGGACGGCGGCGGCGGGGGCGGTTTCGGTCTCGGCGCCAAGCCGGCTGGTGCCTATGTCATCAAGGACGGCGCGGTGACGTGGCAGCCTGCGCTCGACATCAACAAGATCATCAGCTCGTCGGCGATGGTGCTCGTCGCGATGCTGCTGTCGATCCGCACGATCTTGAAGGCGAGAGCCAGGGCCCGTGCGAAGCGCAAACGTTAGGCGCGCTTTACCGCTCCCATAGGTCAACGTCGGCTCCCGCGCGACGCTCTCCCTCCTCGCGCCGGATGCTCTTCGCGAAGGTGTAGTAGTCGCGCACCTCGACGACGATCGGCATGGGCAGAGCGTAGCCGCCGAGGAGCACTTGCCGTTTCGGCTCGAGGTTGTTGATGAGGACGCGCAGCGCACGCGCATCGGGGACGCCTTCGAGCACCGCGCTCTGGTCGCGTTCGTCGTCCAGAGCTCCGACGACACGCGTTCCCAGCTGCGAACGGATCTCCTCGTCGATACCCGACGGGCGTTGATCGACCACGAGCAGCGTGACGTTGTACTTCCGCATCTCGCGGGCGATGGTCCCGAAGATCGTCTGGTTCGAGGCTTCGGGCGACAGGAACTTGTGCGCCTCCTCCAGCGTGATCACGAGCTGGGGCGGGAACGCCGGACGGCCCGCGGCCGTGGCCTTCTCCTTCTCCTCCATCCACCGAGCGTGGATGCGTCGCGTGAGGATCGACGAGACGAGCATGTACGCGAGGAACTTCTGGCTCCCGAACTCCACCACCACATGCCTGTTGTTCAGCAGGGCCTCGAGGATGCGATCCGCGGAGTTGTCGGTCACCGCGCGACGAACGAACGGAAGGCGGGCGACGCCGCGCAGGTTCCGTGCCAGAGCCTTCACCGACTGCGCGTGGACGGGAAGCGGCTCCACCGCCTCGTCGAGGGACCCCGCGTCCTGGTGGTCGAGGAGGGTGCCGAGCCACTCCGGACCCCAGCGGTCCTCGAGCTCGGCCATGTCGCGGATCTGGGCCTCCGAGAGGTTCAGCTCGACGGCGAGGAGTCGGAGGTCGCCGACGCCGATGTCCGACAGGGCGATCTGCACCTCGTAGTCGGGGGTGACGCTGCGGCGGCGCGAAGACTCCGGGTCGGCCGAGAAGATCAGGACACGGGAGCCGAACATCTCCTTGAGGGCCGGCGCCTTCTTTTTCGTCTCCTCGTCGGTGGACCACATGCCGTACTCGTTGGCCATGTCGAAGACGAGGACCGATGCCACCTCCGAGCGGATCACACCGGCGAGCAGCATGCGCGTGAGGAACGATTTGCCCGTCCCGGTCTTGCCGAACACGGCGTTGGATCGCTCGACGAACCTCGACAGGTCGATGCGGACCTCCGAGGTCATCTCGAGCGGGGTGCCTATCGCAAGCGAGGTGTGGGACTCCGTGCCGAAGACGAGTCCGACGTCGGCGTCGGTGGCCTCCCGCACCGTCGCGAAGTGCGGCGGGATCGTCTTCACGGGCCTGACGCCCTCCTCGCCCCGCTCCCACAACAGCTTCGGGCGGAGGTCGACGGTGGCGTACGTGTTCGTCCCCCGCAGGATCTCCTGGACGAAGTTGTCCTCCGGAGGCCGCAGCAGCACGTCCTCGTTGGTGTGCGCGAGGGACACGTTGTGGATGGCCGAGAAGAACCTGTGGCGTGCTCCTTCGACGACGACGAGACGACCGACGCGGACGTCTTCTACCGACACGTCGTCGGCGAGGCGCGCCTCTATGCCTTCGAGGAGGCTCCCCTTGATCACGCGGGCGAGGGCCCGGCCGCTCAGGTCGGACTCCAGCGCAGCGAGCGCTTCCGTGTCACGAAGGGCGCGGCTCATCTGGAGGCAGCCTTGCGCGACGCTTTGGGTGATCGGTCGGTCTCCAGCCCGAAGCGACGGATGATCGCGCTCGCCTGCTCGTAGTCCTGCCGGTAGAGGTCGGCGACCTCGCGCCCGGCACGGACGAGGAACGCGCGCCTGTCCTGCCGGTAGGAAGCGGCAGCGCGGATCGCGGCGGCAACGAGCTCGGCCGCCACGGGAAGCCCGCACGCGGCCAGCGTTCGGATGAAGGAGAGGTCCTCGGTTAGCTCGATGATCTCCTCGGCTTCGCATGCCGTGACGAAGTCGTGGACGCGAGGGGGCACCGGAGGCAGATAGGCGCAGATCGCGCCGCCGCCTTCGGCGAAGGCGACGCAGATGGCCTGGAACTCCGTCGTCAAGAGGTCGAGCACCTGCGGCTGCTCGCGCTCGAGCTCGTCCCACGACCGCCCCAGCGGTATGGCCTTTCTGGACGGGTCTACGGACGCGTGCTCGACATGTGCGACGACGCCGTAGGTGGTGCGCGAGCCGTCGGAGGTCTTTACGAGGGAGCCGAACGCGGGAGCCGAGAACGTACGGGGCGCCACCGCACGCCACGAGCTCGTCGACGCCTCGACGATCTCGCCGAGGCGCGCAGCGCCCTGATCCACTCCACGCGTTCCCATCCCGATCCTTCCTTCCTTTCGTGACGTTGCCAGTCGGCGCCTCCGCTACGCTTCGGCGTGGTCAGAGGACGCTTGCTCGTTTCCGGGCCAGTTTGGCGCTCGGCCGGGACACACCCTGGCGACGCGCAAGCTCGAGGAACGCTTGCCTGTCGCCAGCGCGCACCACCGCTTGCTCGTGCGCCTCGCCCAGCGCGACCGGGTACCCCATCCCCTTGGCGCACTGGTCGACCACGGCGCCGCACAACGTCTCGAGGTCCCCGGGCGTTGTCCATGCCGGGAACTCGAGCCGCGCGATCTCCCGTCCGGCGTTGAGGTACACGAAGTCGATGGGTCCGTCGTAGGCCTGCGTGACACGAGCGGCTGAACGGAAGCGCGCCGAACGCCGACCCGGATCCAGGAGCGACCAGTGCAGCGCGGCATCGGTGACCGGATGTGCTTCCTCGCACGGCTTGCTCGGCACCGGCAGCAGCGAGGCGCCGGCGATCTCGAGCTGGGCGCGCCAGCTCTTGGTCCCCGCGTCGTAGGGACACCTGTCGCAATCGACGGGGTCCTCGGTGCACAGGACGACCTTGAGCATCGACACAACGTCGGTGGTGCGCGGGGACGACAGATAGCTGCACACGAGCGCGCCCGCTGCTTGGGCTTCGGCCATGCACGCGTTGAAGGCGTCGAACGTCCGGGTCTTGAGGTCGTCGGGCGGGAGGCCGCGGAGACGGTCGGGTTCGGGCTCGAGCCACCACATCAAAAGCGTTCCGTCCATGAGGCCGATCGTGCGTGCACGGTTCTGCTTGGTCATCGCCTCGCGCAGCGCGTCGCATTCGGCGGCGAAGCGCCGGGCGCCCACGACGCGCGGGTCGGCCTCCTG
>JBOGXL010000041.1:0-4544 GCA_050694575.1 Actinomycetota bacterium
CATGCTCGAGCTCGTGGAGCGTCATCGGGTCGAGTGGACGTTCGTCGTGCCGACGATGATGTCCCGCGTCATGCGCCTGCCCGAGTCCGATCGGCTCGGGAGGGACGTGTCGTCGTTGACGACGGTCTGGCACGGCGCGGCCCCCTGCCCGCCGTGGGTGAAGGAGGCCTGGATCGACTGGCTGGGTCCGGACGTCATCTGGGAGCTCTACGCGGGCACGGAAGGCCAAGGGCTGTGCGTGATCCAGGGCGGCGACTGGCTCGCCCATCGTGGATCCGTCGGGCGCCCGGTCTACGGCCGGATGAAGGTCGTCGACGCGGGCGGCCGAGAGGTTCCGCGGGGTGAGACCGGTGAGATCTACATGCTTCCGCCCGACCGGGAGCACCCGACGTATCGGTACATCGGGGCCGAGCCGAAGGTGATGGACGGATGGGAGTCGATAGGCGACATGGGCTGGATGGACGAGGAGGACTACGTCTACATCGCCGACAGACGAACGGACCTCATCGTTGCCGGCGGCGCCAACATCTACCCGGCTGAAGTCGAGGCGGCGCTGGACGAGCACCCGCTCGTCGCGTCGAGCGCGGTCATCGGACTTCCCGATGACGATCTCGGACAGGCGGTGCATGCGATAGTCCAGCCGAGCGACAGCGTGAGCGCACAAGACCTGAGCGAGTTCCTGTCGAATCGACTCGTGCGTTACAAGATCCCGCGCACGTTCGAGTTCGTCGACGAGCCGTTACGCGACGATGCCGGAAAGGTCAGGCGCTCGCAGCTCCGCGACGAACGCGTCGACCCGTCCGCACGCTAGCTCTTCTTCGTGGTGCGCGACGAGCCGCCGGCCTTGTCGCCTTTGACGGTGACTTTGACGCCCTCGACGGTTCCGCTGACAACACCGCGGACGGCGTCGACCGTCGACTGACCGAGGTCCTTCGCTCCCTCGACGGCGCCCGTCGCTGCGGCGGAGGCAGCCTCCTCGACGTTCAGGCCGATCTCCTTCGCCGTCTCGATCGCGCCGACCACCGCGCCCCGCGCGACCGACGTCACGTCGGCGCCGACCTCGCCGGCTCCCTTCACGAGACCCGTCGCGGCGCTCTGGATCGCCGACACCGCATCGACGGCGACGTCCTTCGCACCCTTAACAACGCCGCCGACCGTTTCGCTCGCGGTGGTGACGAAGTCGGCGCCGATGTCCTTGGCGCCGAGGATCGCACCGCGGCCGACGCTGACGGCCGTTTCCTCGACATCCATGGCTACGCTTCGGGTTGCGGTGATCGCTGCTTGCGCGGTTCCGGCGGCCGCTTCGGCGACATCGCCGCCGATCTCGGCCGTGCCTTTGATGGCGGCGCGGACTGTGCCGGAGACGACACCAGCCGTCACGGTGGTGATCTCACCGACGCCCTCGAGGATCCCGACGACCGTCCCCTTCACGACATCGACGATGCTCCCGCCGACCTCACCGACGGCTTGGAGCGCCCCGGTGATCGCGTCGGCTACGGCGGCCGTTGCGTCCTTGGCGACGTCGCCGGTTCCGCGCAGCGTTCCGGCCACCGTGTCCTTCACCGTTTCGATGGTTCCGCCCACGACATCGCCTGTGCCCTTGACGATCCCGGACACCGAGTCCTTGATCTTGTTGCCCGTGTCACTCAGAGCCATGGCCAGACCTCCCTCGAGCGTTCTTGGACGGACCCGGACTACACGAAGGTAGTTTCAGCGTGTTCTCGCGGCGCGCATGTCGTACGGCGGCTCTGCCTTCTCGATCAGCTCGGCCACCACCGGGCCGAGCTCGGCAGGATCCCAGCGCCCTTCCTTCTCCTTCACCGGGCCGGGCGCCCATCCTTCGGCGATGCCCAAGCGTCCACCGGCGGAATGGAAGACGCGTCCGGTGATGCCCTTCGACTCGGCGCTTCCGAGCCAGACGACGATGGGGGCGATGTTATCGGGGTCGCGCGGACTCCACCCTCCCTCGGCCGCGTCGGGGCGGTTGCCGAGATCGGAGGTCATCCGCGTCAGTGCGCCGGGCGAGATCGCGTTCACGGTGATGCCGTACTTCTCCAGCTCCCGCGCGACGATGATCGTGAACGAGGCGATCCCGGACTTGGCGGCGCCGTAGTTCGACTGGCCGGGGTTGCCGTAGATGCCCGACGTCGACGTCGTGTTGATTATGCGTGCGTCGAGCTCCTCTCCGTCCTTCGCCCGCTGCCGCCAGCGTTCGGCGGCGTGGCGCGTGGGACAGAACGTGCCTTTCATGTGGACCCTGATGACGGCGTCCCACTCGGCCTCGTCCATGTTGAAGAGCATCCGGTCTCTCAAGATGCCGGCGTTGTTCACGAGGACGTCGAGCGTCCCGAAGGTGTCGTACGCCTGGTCGATCATGGCTTTAGCCGCGTTCCAGTCCGAGACGTCGTCGGTGTTCGCCGCCGCCTCGCCGCCCATCGCGGCGATCTCGTCGACGACGCTCTGGGCGACCGGTTGCGCGTCGCCCGAGCCGTCGCGCTCGAGGCCCACATCGTTGACGATGACCTTGGCTCCCTGTCGCGCGAACTCGAGCGCATGCCCGCGGCCGATGCCGCGTCCGGCTCCGGTGACGATCACGACGCGTCCTTTACAGATGCCCATCTAGGTTTTCGCCTCCCTGTATCGCTCCCGCACCAGCCTGCGGTAGAGCTTGCCGGTCTCGTGCCGTGGCAGATCGTCGTCGAAGGCGATGGTGCGCGGGCACTTGAAATGTGCGAGTCGCTCCCGGCAATGCGCGAGGAGCTCGTGCGCGAGGTCGTCGGAAGGCTCGATGCCCTCCTTGAGCTCGATGATGCCCTTCACTTCCTCACCCCACTCGTCGTTGGGGATCCCGATCGTGCACGAGTCGCGTACGGCGGGGTGGGTGAGCATCACCGCGTCGACCTCGGCGGGGTAGATGTTCACCCCGCCGGAGATGATCAGGTCGGCCGAACGGTCGGTGAGGAAGAGGTAGCCGTCCTCGTCGACGTAGCCCATATCGCCGAGGGTGAAGAAATCGCCGCTGTAGGCACGCGATGTCTTGTCGGTGTCCTTGTAGTACTCGAAGCGCGTCTCGGCTTCTTCCGGTGCTCGGAGGAAGATCGTCCCGACCTCGCCCGCTTCGACGGGCTCGCCGTCCTCGTCGCGGATCTCGACGTGATCCTCCGGAACCTTGCCGACGGTGCCCGGCTTCGTGAGCCACTCGTCGGACTCGACGGACGTTCCCGCGCCCTCCGTGGCCGCGTAGTACTCCCAGATGATCGGCCCGACCCAGTCGATCATCGCCTTCTTCACGTGAACCGGACATGGTGCAGCACCGTGACCGATGCGCTTCAGTGACGAGATGTCGTAGCGCTTGCGCACCTCGTCGGGAAGCGAGAGCAAGCGGTGGAACATGATCGGGACGAGGTGGACGTGTGTGATGCGGTGCTTCTCGACGAGGCGCAGGGTCTCCTCGGGGTCCCAGCCGTCCATGATCACGACCCCGATCCCCCACAGGTAGGGGAGTCCGAGAGAGAAAGCCAGCGGCGCCGCGTGGTACAGGGGCCCGGTGCACAGATGCAGGTCGCCGTCTTCGTGGACGCGAACGGCCTCGTTCTGTGCGCGACGCGGCGCAGGACGGCGGCGGAACACACCTTTCGGGCGACCGGTCGTGCCCGAGGTGTAGAGCATCGTCGTGCCGAGGCTCTCGTCGGACACCGGTTCGGGCGACTCGGCCTGGACGGCGGATTCGTAGTTCTCGAATCCTTCGATAGCACCGCCGACTGCGAGCCGCACGGTGGCGTTAGGCGCGAGCTTGGCGGCCTCGGCGCACGTCTTTGCGAACCGTTCGTCCCCGACGAGGACCGCTGCTTCACAGTCGTTGACGATGTACGCGACCTCCTCGGCCCCCAGGTGCCAGTTGATGGGCGTGAGGCGAAGGCCGTTGCGCGCCGCCGCCAGGTAGACCTCGGCGAACTCCGGGCGGTTCGAGCACACGAGGGTGATCGCCCGACCGGCTTGGATCCCACGGGCGCGCATCGCGCGGACGAGCTGGTTCGTGCGCGCATCCAGCTCCGCCCAGGTCCTGTCGCCCGCGGCCGAGATGATGGCCACCTCGTCGGGCTGCGTGCGGGCGCGCTGGGCCACGGCGCGCTGGGGCAGCGTCGGGTAGTGAGGTGCTTTCGCCTGCTCTGTGGTCTGCTGCGACGCCGGCGCTTCGCTCATATCCCCTGGATCCCTCGCTAGATGATGCGGTACGAGGGGGCGGGAACGCATCTGTAGGATTTCTGGTTCATCCTCTATGGACATGGATCAGCGCCTCTGCCTGTTGTCGGTCCACGCCCACCCGGACGACGAAGCGTCCAAGGGGGCCGGGACCGTCGCCAGGTACCACTCCGAGGGCGTCCACACGGTTCTCGTATGCGCCACCGGCGGCGAGGAAGGAGACATCCTCAACCCGGAGATGGACCGTCCCGAGATCAGGGAGAACCTTCCGGCCGTCCGCCGCGAGGAGCTTGCCCGGGCCGCCGAGATCATCGGCTACGACGAGGTGGTCATGCTCGGCT
>JBOGXL010000042.1:0-4220 GCA_050694575.1 Actinomycetota bacterium
CGAGTACTCAGACTTCCTCGTTGGTGCTAATCTATGCACATGAGAATGCACATAGAGCTCGACGACGAGCTTGTCACGCGTATCGATGCCATCGCCGGCGACCGCGGACGCAGTCGATTCATACGCCGGGCCATCATGCGAGCCCTCGACCACGCGAACCGTTGGGATCTCATCGAGTCGGCCTACGGTTCCATCGCCGAGCGTGGCCACGACTGGGACAACGACCCGGCCGCGTGGGTCCGCCAGCAACGCCGAGCCGACCGGCGACGCATTGGCTGATTCGCTGCTCCTCTTAGACACGACTGTCCTCATCGACGTCCTTCGGGGACGCGCGGTCACCGACCGGCTACGCGCGCATCGCGACGACGGCGAGCTCGCCTGTACGACCGCCGTCAACGTCGAAGAGATCGCACGCGGTCTTCGCCGTCGGGAGCTCAGCGGGGCAACCGCTCTCTTCGTCGGGTTGGTCGTGCTCCCTCTGAGCCGTCACGAAGGCTGGCAGGCGGGGGTGTGGCGGAAGGACTACGTCGCGCGCGGCGTCACCCTGTCGCAGGCGGATTGCCTCATCGCCGCTGCGGCGCTCACGGCAGACGCTCGTCTGGTGACCGGGAACCCACGCCACTTTCCGATGCGCGAGATCGCCGTCGAGC
Source organism: Actinomycetota bacterium (assembly GCA_050694575.1). Lineage (GTDB taxonomy): Bacteria > Actinomycetota > JAICYB01 > JAICYB01 > JAICYB01 > JBOGXL01. Next base: position 651 of record JBOGXL010000042.1, read on the forward strand.
ACTGGCCGTCCGGCGAGTAGACGGCGCGTGGCGGCGCCTGGAGGGCGGCTCGGTCGGCTCCTACCTCCGTTGGAGCGCGTCCTGGCACACGGCCATCGCGACGAGCAGGCGACGGTCGACTTCCTTGCCGGCCGGCGTCACGGTGAGCCGGAAACGGTCGCGGATCGACCACAGCTTCTCGTTCACGGCGAGTAGGTCGCCGGATGCGTCGGTGAAGTCGAAGTTGTAGGCGATCGGGACCAGGCCGAGGAGCTCACCGACGTAGGGAACGAGCGAGCCGTACCGTCGGAAGAGCGCGGCGATCAGGTTCCGCTCGCGAGCGACACCGGTTTGGTTACCGGCGGCGTCCTGCAGGTGCCAGGTGCTGCGCAGGAAGCTCTGCCCGAAGCTCTTCTTGAAGCGGGCGATCACGGCTCCGGACGGGTCGAGCAGCTGGTACCGCCCGCGCGGGTCGAGGACGTTCTCGGCCTTCACGGAGAAGAGCGGCCGCGTCTTCGCCGTGTCCGCGAAGAACCCGATCTCCTCCTTGAGCTTCATGCGCCGCTGCTCGGCGAACACGAGCAGCTCCCCTTCTTGCTTGGACCCCGTGCCGGGAGCCGCGGGCACATATACCTCGTACCGGTTCACCATCACCGTGATCCGCTGCCGCAGGAGCAGCTCGTCGCGCGACTGCAGACCGTCGAGGCTCACGGCTTGGGGCTCGGACGAGTGCTCGTGACGTTGTGCCCTTGCTCGACACTGCCTCCCTCGAACTCGCCGTTGATGACTCGGCCGTCGTCCTCTTCGGGAACATCGACGTCGACGTCGGGTCGGTCCGTGTCCTCGATGTCGTCGTGGTCCTGGATCGACGGTTTCCGCCCAGGGAGACCGTCGATGACGTGCCGGACGACATCGGGGATGACGCTCCGGACCCCCGGATCAGGTGCCTCGATGCTCGCCGGCCGGACGTCACCCGTTCCGACGACGCGATCGACACGTATCTCGACGGGATCGGCTCTGCCGAAAGCACCGACGGGTGCAGCGACGAGCCCCAACGCGAACGCTGCCGCGACGACGAACCTCATCGCTTCTTGCGCGCGGTCGCCTTCTTCTTCGCCGGCGTGTTGGCCCTGGCCTTCGATGCCGGCGCCGGTCCGGCGGGACGGCCGAGCCACGGCATCATCGCGCGTAGCTCGGCCCCTACCTTCTCCAGGAGCAGGTCGTGGTCGGCCTTGCGTCGAGCGAGGAACGCGGGACGACCGGCCTGGTTCTCCAGGATCCACTCGCGCGCAAAATCGCCGCCTTGGACCTCGCCGAGGATCTTCTCCATCTCGATCCGGACGTCCTCGGAGATCACACGGGGGCCGCGCGAGTAGTCGCCGTACTCGGCCGTGTCCGACACCGAGTAGCGCATCCCGCTCAAGCCTCCTTCGTACATGAGGTCGACGATGAGCTTGAGCTCGTGCAGGCACTCGAAGTAGGCGATCTCGGGCTGGTACCCGGCCTCCACGAGCGTGTCGAACCCGGCCTTCACGAGCTCGGAGACGCCGCCGCACAACACGGTCTGCTCGCCGAAGAGGTCCGTCTCCGTCTCTTCGGCGAACGTCGTTTGGATGACTCCGGCTCTCGTCGCTCCCAACCCTTTCGCATACGACAGGGCGACCTCGAGCGCTTTGCCCGTGGCGTCCTGGTAGATGGCGACGAGCGACGGCACGCCTATGCCTTCGGTGTAGCAGCGCCGCACGAGGTGACCGGGGCCTTTCGGCGCGACCATGCACACGTCCACCTCGTCGGGCGGGACGATCTGGTTGAAGTGGATGTTGAACCCGTGCGCGAAGAAGAGGGCGTTCTCCGGCATGAGGTTCGGCTCGACGTGGCGCTCGTACACCGACTTCTGCGCGGTGTCGGGGATGAGCATCATCACGATGTCGGCCCACTTCGAGGCTTCGTCCACGGCGGCGACCTCGAGGCCCGCCTTCTCCGCCTCGCCCCACGAGCGGGACGCGGTGTACAGCCCCACACGGACCTCGACGCCGGAGTCGCGCAGGTTCAGCGAGTGCGCGTGGCCCTGGGAGCCGTACCCGAGAACGGCGACCTTCTTGCTCTTGATCAGCTTGAGATCGGCGTCCTCGTCGTAGTAGATCTGCGCCACTGGTCCCCCTTTTTCGCCTTCTGTGAACGAAAACGGACCTTATTCGTGCGTTTCAGTTCACAGAAGCGTCGATCAGCCCGCCTCCTCGATCTCGGCCTCCTCGCGCACCACAGAAAGATACGCGTCCTCGATCGTGTGCTTCCCACGGGCGAGGCCGACCATCCCGGTCTGTGCGAGCTCGCGGATCCCGTACGGACGCAGGATGTCCACGAGCGCCTCGAGCTTCTCCGGCGTCCCCGTGGCCTCGAGGGACAAGGCCTCGGGGTGCACGTCGACGATCTTCGCGCGGAAGATGTCGGCGATCTCGAGGATCTGTGAGCGAACGCCGGCATCGGCCGTGACCTTCACGAGCATGAGCTCGCGCTCGACGGCGTGGTGGTCGAGCTCCTCGACGTGGATAACGTTGATGAGCTTGTCGAGCTGCCGCGTCACTTGCGAGAGCGGCTTGGCCTCGACCTTCACCACGATAGTCATACGCGAGATCTTCAGATCCTCCGTCGGCCCGACGGCTAAGGATTCGATGTTGAACCCACGCCGGGCGAACATACCGGCGATGCGGGCCAGGACACCCGGCTTGTTCTGGACGAGCACCGACAGGGTGTGCGTCCCCTTACGGCCGCGTGGAGCCGGAGCGTCGTACAAAGCGTCTCGTGGAGTGCTCATCTGACTTCCTCCCAGTTAGAAGGGGCGCCTACGGCGCATCCTGATTTCCGAAGGGGCGCCTACGGCGCATCCTGATTTCCGAAGGGGCGCCTACGGCGCATCCTGATTTCCCCAGAACCTGGGATCCATGATGATGTCGTCGTTGGATGCCGCCGCCGGCACCATCGGGTAGCACTTCTCCGCCGGATCGCAGCGGAAGTCGATCACGACCGTCCGGTCCTTGATCGATTGCGCCTTCTCGACCACCGGCTCCACCTCCTCCGGCGACTCCACGCGCATCCCTATAGCGCCGTAAGCCTCGGCGAGCTTCACGTAGTCGGGACAGTCCTGGCCGAGGTAGACGCCGCTGAAGCGTCCGTCGTAGAAGAGCTCCTGCCACTGCCTGACCATGCCGAGGTAGGCGTTGTTGAGGATCCCGATCTTGATGGGGATGTTCTCAGTCGTCATCGTGGCGAGCTCCTGACACGTCATCTGGAAGCAGCCGTCGCCGTCCACGACCCACACGTCCTCGTCCGGACGCGCGACCTTGGCCCCCATGCCGGCCGGAACGCCGTACCCCATCGCGCCCACACCACCGGAGTTGATCCAGGTGTTGGGACGGCGGAAGTTGATGTACTGCGACGCGAACATCTGGTGCTGGCCGACGCCGGCCACGTAGACCGCGTCGCCGTCGGTCACCCGGCCGATCGTGTCGACCACGTGCTGGGGGACGAGCTGCCCGTTGGACGACTCCTCGGGATAGCGCAGCGGGAAGCGCTCCTGCCACTCGCGCAGCT
>JBOGXL010000043.1:0-6777 GCA_050694575.1 Actinomycetota bacterium
TACTCGCGCTGCGGCAACCTCGAACCGGGCCGGGCGCGGTTGACATAGTGGCGCCGCTTCCGACGATTCGGTCCGCGCGACTCAGGGCCCGAGGTTGCGCCAGTCCCGTTCCGAAGCAGGTCGCCGACTATCTCGGCGACGCCCGAGGGCGACTCGTCGTCTCCCAGCCGAATCACCACAAATACTTCTCTTGTTCCCATAGTGCCCTCCTATCTCTTGACTATCACTGATAGTAGGGTGATATGCAGCAGAAGTCAACCTGCTATGGCCGATAGTGACCGATAGCATCCCTTGGCGGAACGGAAGCGTTTCGGTGTCGGCAGCGGTCGCTACCGTGGGCCCTCGAGCTGAGGCCAACGCACTTCCCCCAGCGAATTACATCGGTGTTAGTTCCATGGCTTACAGGACGCCATGGGGGAAGGTGGTCGCGTGAAGGTGAGGTCCGAGGTTACGTCTGACAAGCTGCGGGGCGGCTTCTACACCCCTGACGCACTTGTCGACCAGACCGTCCATCGGCTTGTCGGCTACGTCAATGGATCGAGTCGCCTTTCTGTACTTGAGCCGAGCGCTGGCGATGGCGCGTTCATTCGCGGCTTGGCGCGTTCGCGCATTGCAGAGCGCATCGAGCACGTCTATGCGGTGGAGATTCTTCGCAAGGAGGCTGATCGTTGCCGAGCGGTCGCCGCGGGTTCGGGACTGAGGACTACAGTAAGCAACGCTGACTTCCTCGAGTGGCGTGAAGCGAATCCGAGTCAAGTGGATGTCGTCGTAGGCAATCCGCCCTTCGTTCGCTTTCAGTTTGTGGACGACGAGAGCAAGATCCTCACCGCGAAGCTAGCCGACGAGATTGGGCGTCAACTCGGGGGAGTCTCGAACCTTTGGATTCCGGTGTTGCTTGGCGCGCTCTCAAACCTAAGACCCGGCGGCGCGTTCTCGTTGGTTGTCCCGGCGGAGTGCTTCACAGGAATCTCTGCCGGCGTGGTGCGGACGTGGTTGGTCGCAAGCTGCTCCAAGGTCATGTTCGATCTCTTCCCGCCTGGATCGTTCCCAGGAGTGCTCCAGGAGATCGTGATCCTGAGCGGAAAGCGGAACGGAGGGGACCACGAGTCCGTAGACGTCACCGTCGTTGAGCACGAGTTGGGTCGCCGACGCCCGCGCTCCTGGACGTACCACGTGAAGGCGAACGGACAGACCTGGACGAGGTACTTGCTTGAACCAAGCCAACTCGACGCGCTCGACGCAGCGAGCTCGCTCGCATGCGTGTCGATGCTCAAGGATGTCGCCAAGTTCGAGGTTGCAGCAGTAACTGGCGCTAACGACTTCTTCTCGATCGACTCAGCAACTATCGACGGGTTCGATCTGGCTCCCTGGGTTGATCCGTTGCTCCCGCGCGTTCGGCACGCCCGAGGGCTGGTCTACACTCCGCAGGATCACACGGCACTCGTATCGGATGGCCTATGCGCAGGCCTGCTGAACTTCTCGGCCGATCGACCAGACCCGATGCGGCGGGCCGGTCCACGCCGATACCTAGAGAGTGGGGAGAAAGCGAAACTCCACCTTCGCTACAAGACACGCATCCGCGAGCCGTGGTTTCGCGTTCCGCACGTTCGCAGCGAACCCCTCATGCTCTCGAAGCGGTGTCACTGGTATCCGCGCGTCATCAGCAACCGCGCCAACGTAGTGACCACTGACACGATCTACAGAGGCCAGCCGAAGACAGACTCCATTAGTTGCGATGACTTCGTTGCGGCGTTTCACAATTCCCTCACGTTGCTCACAGCCGAGATTGAAGGCCGAAGCTTTGGAGGGGGCGTGCTTGAGCTAGTTCCGAGCGAGATAGCCCGCTTGGCGGTTCCTGTTTTGCAAGGATTCGGTTCGCATCTAGCTCGCCTTGACGCAGTCATGCGCGACATCGCTGAGCCGAACTTGTCTGACGCCCTTATTGCCGAGACAAACCGTCTGGTAGCAACAGCCGGGGCCGGCTTGACGGTTGAACTCCTGAGCACGCTGGACACCGCGCGCCAACGCCTCGCTCAGCGCCGGCTGGACAGAACGTCTATGGGGTGAGTGTCTTACAAGATTGCGCCCGGATCTGCCCGTTCAATCCGCAAGCGATACGAGTCATCTGATAAGCGTTCGATGACGACGTAATATCCGACGAAGCTCTGACGCTGCAGTTCTGTAATCAAGTCATCCCAGTGGAGCACGGTCACGTGGTTCGCTTGGCCGGATTCACGATGAGGCGCGTGGTCCACGCGCAGCGTACGCGCCCCCTTCGCTACACCATCGAACTCAACCTCGAAGTCGACATCAGCAACTTCGATTGCGTTCCCGGCGGTGTCCGTCGTGGAGTGCCAGTTCACAGGTGCGAACAGCTGATCGCGGAAGAACGTGCGCCAGTTGATTGCATGTCCAGCCTTCGTGAGCCGTAGGTTGCCGGTCGGGTTCGATCCTGCGGTTGGTTGCTGAGCGTCACTCTTGGCCAGTCTCTTGGTCCAGCGTCGAATGACGTGAACGCTGGGCGCCGGCGGTGGCGTTGGGCCCGGCTGTCGTGTTGGGCTCGGAGGTGGTGGCGTTGGGGCCGGTGGTCTCGCAGGCTGGCGAGGCGCCCGCGGCTGATCGACAGGAGCACCGCCGCGACGAACCGGGTGCGGATCACTGCGCATCGTTTCTTCTGGGCGTCCGAACGGGGACGCTTCTTCTTCCTCGTCCTCGTCTGATGGCTCGTCGTCGGCCTCCTCTGGCGCATCCGCGGCCTCTGGGATTCGTCGCTTCGCGTCCTCGTCGACGATCAGTTTCTTGTCGACGAGGTATCGATGAAGGGTGTCGTCATGAGGCAGACATATCTGCCTCTGTGCAATTAGGCGCTCGATGTACTGTTGCGCGTCGTCGTGAACGGCTCGGTCGTCGGCGTTTGCGAGGTCGAGCTCGATGTGCACCGCCGCCTCGTAGTTGAAGAACACCCCGCCGGCGGTGAGATTGTGTGAGCCGACATGCAAGTGCGACGGCCCCCGACCTGTCGCAAAGTAGATCTTTGGATGAAACGTTCGGAAGCCAGGCTCGTGGAACACGTAGGTCTCGTCAAAGAGCTCCGCGGCCAAACGCAGCCCTTGGTCCGTCGTTCCTCGTTGGTCGACTCCGACGATAATCATGGAATGTCCGCCAGCAGCAGAGAAGTCCTCGAGTGCTTCCTGTAGGCGAAGTAGGCCACTTCGCTTGACCCATGCAACGGCCATGACGACCTGTTCGATCGAGTCATCGGCGAGCGCCTTAGTCACGAACTCGTAGAGGCGTTCGTTATCAGGGAATGGCTGCCCTGCGAACGTGATCTTCACTGGCAGGTGTTCCTCCCCGAAGTTGTTCGGGCGCCAGCATCTCGCCCGCGTGATCGCGGGCGCAATGCGCCCCCGGCTCTTAGGAACCGGTCGCGAAACTCCGGGTCGTTGTGGGGTCGTTCAGACGCCGATCGGAGGTCAAAGTTGCCGATAGAGGTTGAGAGTCAAAGTGCGAGGTCAACGCCGGTTTCCGCGTTCGACGTCGAGGTCAGCTCCACCCTATGATTCGCGTTCGCAACGCAGAGGTCGCTGCTCTAGTGATCTGGTCCAATCAGCGCGCGCGAGCTTATGCATACGGAGGTGGGGCTGTGTCCCCTCCTCACCGACTCGTTTTACGGCTCGAAGCAAGCGGTCTGCAGAACGCTTTTCCGAAGAAGGTTGGCAATCTCGGTTTCGTCGATATTTTGGCCGGTCTGACGCTTCAGGGTGCGTCGAATCGAACTACACACCTCGTCCGAGAGAAGAGCCTTTGCTAACGACTTAGGAGAGGTTGCCGCCGTCCGCTTCCAGAGCTCGTCGATCTGTCGCCGCTTCAGCGACTCTCTTGAGAGGTAGAAGAGCAGATTCGTCTTCTGTGCGACTGTGTCCTCCCCAAGCAAGTCGATCTGGAAAGCAAGATCAACTACAACCGGGAGTCCGCCCGTCAGGTGATAGACCTGCCAGGCAGAGGCGTTCGTCAGCAGGAGCCACTCGATTCCTTCGTTGACGGCGTACATCTCTACCTGCCGGAGATGCTTCGCCGCCAAGCGTGTGGCAGCTCGCTTGGTTTCGACGAACGCAACTAGCTCCTTGTCGATGCGGATGCCGTAGTCGGCAAACTCGCCTCTGACCTGATACTCGGTAGTGAGGTCTGCAAACTTGTCGTACCCCAATCCGTCACACAAGAAGTCCGTAACCACAAGGCGCGTGTCCCTCTCTGTCAGGCTTCTGGAATCGTTTGATCGTTGTCTTTAGCCGTTCCCGTGCCTGGGATTCCCACTTCGGGGCACCCCTCACGGCCTTCAACGGTTCTCGGGCGACCGGCTCTTCGCTGCCGATTACAACGGGTCGATCAGTCATCCGATGCCCTCCGGCGATTCGCGAATTTCTAAGTGTCGGTTCCCGGCCTCCGGTCCGACTCCTGCGCCGGGTCGCCTTTGTAGCCGGCCGGGTAGGTCTTTGCGAGCTCCTCGGGGGTCGGTTCGTGACGTTCCTTCGCCTCGTCGGGGAGCAGATCGACGATCGCCGACATGATCGACTTCGTGTCTGTATCCGGGTCTCCGTAGCTCAGCGGCACCGGCGGGCCCCCTCGCACCGTCACCAACGGGCGGTTGAGCGGGTTCAGGTTCGGCAGGCGAGCATTGCGGGGCCACACCTTCTCGGTTCCCCACAGGCCGAGCGGTATCACCGGCGCCTTGCTCATCGCGGCCAGGCGCGCCGCGCCCCAGCGTCCTTTGAGCTCCGGGTCGAAGAAAGCGGGCCCCCGCGGGATCGTTCCTTCCGGCATCAGGCAGATCAGTTCCCCGGCCTCGAGCGCTGCCGCCGCTTCGTGCAGCGGCTCGTCCGACCCCGTCCCGCGCTCCACGCGGATCCCGCCCATGAGGCGCGCGCCGGCGGCTTGAAGTCATCAAAGCCGACCCGGCCGACGACCGCGTCCTTGAGGCGGCAGTAGAAGGTCGGGTTGACGTCATCGCCTCGGGCGACTCCCATCTTCTGTCGCTCGGGACGTGGCGCGACATCAGAGTGGTTTCCCCGGCGATCTGCTCGCGATGATCGACTGAGACAACTGGCGGCATCTCCGCGGAAGACGGCCCGGCCGTGTCAGGCGAGGATGTCGCGCAGCGCGGCGACGAGCGTGGCGTTGTCGTCCGGGCTGCGGACGGCGATCCGAAGGTGATCGATCGACAGACCGGGGAACGTGTCCGCACGACGGACGGCGATCCCCCGCTCGAGCAGTGCCGCTCTGACCTTCGGGCCGTCCGGCACGCGGAGCAGGACGAAGTTCGCCTCGGACGGCCACACCTCGACCAGGTTGGTGAGCTCGTCGATGAGCGTTTCGCGCGCGGCGGCGATCTCGCGGGCGATCGAGGCCGGCGTGTCGGTGTCGCCGACGCAGGCTTCCAGGGCCGCGAGTGCCGGACCGTTCACGCTCCACGGCTGCCGGACGTCGCGCATGGCCGCAATGACGTCCGGGGGCCCGAGCGCGTAACCGGCCCGAACGCCCGCCAGCGACCAGATCTTCGTCAGACTCCGCAAGACAACGAGGCCGGGGATGTCGGACCGGCCGGCGACGCTCTCGGATTCGGCGGGCACGAAGGGCATGAACGCCTCGTCGACGACGAGAACTCGTCCGGGCCGGGCGAGCTTCTCGATGGTGGACACGGGGTCGAGGGTTCCGGTCGGGTTGTTCGGATTGCCGACGAACAGCAGGTCGATCGCCGGGTCGACGACGCCGGGATCGAGGGTGAAATCGGACGGGTCGCGGAAGACCGCTTCCGGCGTGACGCCGGCCACGCGCAGCGCGACCTCGGGCTCGGTGAAGGACGGATGCACGACGGCGGCGCGCGACGGACGCAGCGACTGTGCGATGAGCCGGAAGCCCTCGGCTCCCCCGTTGAGAGTGAGCACCTCGGCCTCGTCGCGTCCGTGGTGATCGGCGATCGCGCGGATCGCGTCGCGCTCGTCGGGGTAGGTCCCGGCGGCGTCGAGCGCCGAGACCATGGCGTCGCGGAGCCAGGCGGGGTGCGCACGTCCGGCGACGTTGACGGCGAAGTCGATCGTGCCCGGCGGGACCATGGTGTCGCCGTGCACACGCAGATCGGGCTGAACGACCACGCGCGGCGCCTTCACGTCGAACCCGACGCCCGCCACCACCATGCGAACGAGCCCCGCGTGCGCCGCGAGGATCTGCGACGACTCGCCGAGGAGGTCGACGAAACGCCGGACCCCGGCCCCCATCGGGACGAGCCCCAGCCCGGCTTCGTCGGCCACGACGACCGTGAGCCCGGGTCGCGCCGCTGCGGCTTCGGCGAAGGCGCGCACGGCGTCGAGGACGGGGGCGGCATCGTCCGGCGTCATCGGCGCGACCTCCGCGTCGGTGAAGAGGCCGGCCGCCTCCATCAGCGCGGCGATCCAGCCGCCGGTGCCGTCGACGAGGACCGTGGCCTCGGGGTCGTCCAGTGTTGTCGCCGGATCGAACGTCTCGACGGTGCGCCATCCGGACGGCCGCCCTGCCCGGTGGCGTTCGATCCGCGCCGCCATCTCCTCATCGGACGCCGTCGCGGTCGCGACGTAGACGACGCTCGCGCCGGCCGCCGAAGCGAGAGCGTGCGCCTCGCCGCTCTTGCCCGAGCGGATGCCACCGATCACGAGCGCGAGGCTCATAGGCCTTGCAGCATACGAACCTTGACACCGAATCGCGGCGGCCCGATAGACTCCGGGCGATCCGTGATCTGACGAGGAA
>JBOGXL010000044.1:0-1911 GCA_050694575.1 Actinomycetota bacterium
GACGAAGAGCTGTGAACGTCCCGCTCTTCGACGCCCAGCGAGAGTTCGAGGTGCACGGCGACGAGTACCGGGCTGCCGCCGAGCGGGTCCTCGGCTCCGGTCGTTACATCCTCGGCCCGGAGGTCGAGGCCTTCGAGCGCGAGGCTGCGTCCTTCCTCGGAGCGAACCACGCGGTGGGATGCGCCAGCGGCACCGATGCGTTGTGGCTGGCGCTGCGGGCCGCCGGCATCGGACCCGGCGACGGCGTCATCACGACGGCGGTGACCTTCTTCGCGACGGCCGGGGCCATCCTCAACGTCGGCGCGACGCCCATCCTGTGCGATGTCGACCCGACGACGCTCAACATCGAACCCGAGAGCGTCGGTGCCGTGCTCGCGGATCGATCGGAGGTCCACCGACGGATCGGTGTCGACCCGGAACGCATCAAAGCGATCATCCCCGTGCACCTCTACGGCCGGCCCGCCGACATGGATCCGTTGTTGGAGCTCGCTCGTGTGCACGGGCTGCGTGTCGTCGAGGACGCCGCGCAGTCGTTCGGCGCCAACTATCACGGCCGGGCGACGGGCACCATCGGCGACCTCGGTTGCTTCAGCTTCTTCCCAACGAAGACGCTCGGCGCGTTCGGCGACGGCGGGATGGTGACGACGGACGACGATGACATCGCTGCTCGCCTCCGGAAGTTGCGCAACCACGGCGGGACATCCAAGTTCGAGAACCTCGTCGTCGGGACGAACAGCCGCCTCGACGCGCTGCAGGCCGCGCTCCTGCGTGTACGACTCGCGCATGTGGCCGAGGCTCTCGAGGGACGACGGCGCGTGGCCGCCGCCTACGACGAGCAGCTCGCGGGTGCCGGGATAGGCCTGCCCGCGCGGGCTCCCGACCGCGACCACGTCTTCCTCTTCTACGTCGTCCGCGTCCCGGATCGGGACGCTGTGATCGAGAGCCTCGCCCGCGACGGCGTGGCCGCGCTCGCCCACAACCCGTCTCCCGTCCATCTGCAGCCCGCGGTGGGGCTCGGTTATAGGCCCGGAGACCTTCCGAACGCCGAGGCGGCGTGCGCCGAGGTGTTGTCGCTCCCGATGTTCCCGCACATGCGCACCGACGAGATCTCCCACGTCGCGGGCGCGCTCGTGGCGGCCGTCAGGGCGCGGACCGTACCGGCGCTATGACGTCGGACGCGCCGGCCGTCTCCGAGGCTCACCGGGACCCGTCGTCAGGCCATCGCGGCGACGGCACGCAGGTCGCGATGATGGTGTGGAACACGTGCGAGAACGACTCGCGCGTCATCAAGGAGGCGACGAGTCTCGCGTCGGCGGGCTATCGGGTCACCGTCGTCTGTCTTGCCGCCGACCACCTCCCGGATCTCGAGACCAAGTCCGGCGTCACCTACCAGCGCGTGAGCCGGGTCTTCGGCCCCGTCCGGGACCGCGTGGATCTGATCCTGAGCTCGATAGGCGTGCTCGCCGTGGCGGCGCTCGGTGCCGCCGTGATCGCGGGGCTGGGGTTGGGGGTATGGCAGCTCGCCGGGTGGCAGACGAGTGCCGGGCGGGGCCGGCTCGCCGCAGCAACCGTCGGCGTCTTCGTCCTCGGTGTGCTCGCCGGAACGAGGTTCAAGCCGCGCCGGATCATGAGCCGGGCCCGGACGCTCGTGCGCAACATCACGAAGAAGATCCCCATCCGGAACCGGTTGCTCCTTGCCGTGTATCGCGTCCTGACGTTCCGGCTCGTGTACCTCACGATGGGCGACGCCGTCGCGGCGCTCGCGCCGGCCGTGGTCCACGCTCACGACCTCCAGACGTTGCCGGCCGGCGCGAAGCTGGCCCGGACGCTCGACGCCGCGCTCGTCTACGACAGCCACGAGCTGGCCACGCACGTCAGCACGCGGCCCCCGTTGTTCTTTCGGCTGTGGAT
>JBOGXL010000045.1:0-1768 GCA_050694575.1 Actinomycetota bacterium
GCCTACAGGTTCACCTATACCGATAGCCGCACCGGTCAGACCCAGACGCTCGAGTCGAACTACGACTACGGCGTCGCTCCGCAGTACGGGTCCCAGCTCACATACGAGAAGACCGACGCTCCCCTCGAGGAGCCGTCGATCCAGATAGAGCAGCGCATCGGTCAGGTGCCGAAGGCGGTCGGGGGATGACCCGGCTCGATCTTTCGCGTGGGTCGCCGTTGCGCACGCTGCTCTATGCGGTGGGCGCGGGTCTCGTGCTTTTCGGGACCACCCAGCTCGTCCTGCCGGGATCGGGCGCTGCGGCCCGCGGGACGCCGTACGCCATCCTGTTCAACGGGCTCGTCCAGGGTGCTCTCAGCGCATTCACTGCCATAGGCATCGTCCTGGTGTACAGGACGAGCCGGGTCATCAACTTCGCTCAGGCCGCCCTCGGGGCCGTCGGTGCGATTTTCGCCTACAACCTGATACTCGTGTACCGGTGGCCGTACGGGCTGGCGCTTGCGGCGGCCATCGTCGCGTCGGGAGCCATAGCTGTCTTCGTCGAGCTGCTCATCCTTCGAAGGTTCTTCGAGGCGCCCCGTCTCGTGATGACCATACTCACGGTGGGGCTCGGCTCCCTCCTCGCGCTGTTCGCAGTCCAGGGAGTGGCGAGGCTGCCCCTGTGGGGACAAACGCGTGACCTCGCCGAGCAGTTCGGGGCCGCTCCGATCGTGCCGGTGCGAAGCATCGACTTCAGGATCGGTGATACGGCCATCCCGTTCCGGTTCGCACATCTGCTGACGCTGGGTCTGCTCGTCGTGGCGTTGGTCGCCGTCGCGGGCTTCCTCAAGTACACCCGTCTGGGCACGGCGATCCGCGCGTCCTCGGAGAACGCCGAGCGAGCCGAGCTCCTCGGAGTGAACGTGCGCATCCTCCAGACGATCGTGTGGCTGATCGCCGGAGCTTTGTCCGCTGTCGGCCTAACACTGCTGGGCACCACTCAGACCTTTGCGCTCGGGAGCCAGGGCGCTCCGGGCGTATTGATCGCCGCGCTGGCGGCCGCGCTGATCGCTCGGATGCGGAGCATCCCGATGGCCGTGTACGCAAGCATCCTCATCGCCGTGGGCCAAGCCGCCGTCGGGTGGAGCTATCGCGACCAGTCGGCACTGGTCGAGGCGGGTTTGTTCGTTGTGATCCTCTTCGCGCTGCTGGCCCAGCGCCGGACACTCCAGCGTGCTGAAGAGGGAAGCTCCTGGGAAGCCAATCAGGAGATCCGGCCCACGCCGCGAGAGCTGATCGAACAGTCGTCGATCCGGACGTGGCGACGCCTCTTCATCGCGGCCGGCGCGGCTTTCCTGCTCGCCTTCCCGTGGACGGTAGAGCCCGGGCTCATGAACCGCGCTGCGCTGGCGGCGATCTTCGCCATCGTGCTGCTGTCGCTCGTGGTTCTGACCGGTTGGGCGGGACAGGTGAGCCTCGGCCAATTCGGGCTCGTCGCGATCGGTGCCATGGCTGGAGGGGCTCTGACGTCCCGCGCCGACATCTCGTTCTGGCTCGCGTTGCCCATCGGCGCGATCGTCTGCGCTTTCGTAGCCCTCGTGGTCGGTCTCCCGGCGCTGCGTATCCGAGGCCTCTTCCTCGCCGTCGTAACGCTGGCTTTCTCATCGGCGGTATCGCTCCTGCTCTTCGACGAGCGCTACTTCGGGTGGCTCGAGCCGGAGAACATCCGCCGACCGACGCTGCTCTTCCTGGACTTCGAGGACGAGCGAAGCATGTACTACCTGTCGGT
>JBOGXL010000046.1:0-12833 GCA_050694575.1 Actinomycetota bacterium
GCCTTCACGTGCGTGCTGGCCCGGACCGTGGCCGACCGTCCGCCGCCCTCGAAGAGCGACATCTCTCCGAAGTACGCGCCGGGACCGAGGTCTCCGATCTTCTTGCCGTCGACGAGCACGTCGGCTCGGCCTTCGGTGATGCAGAAGAACGGGCCGCCGGCTTGCCCTTCGCTCACCATGTCCTGATTCGGGGAGAACAGCTCCTCCCGGGCACTGTCGGCGACCTCCCGCAGCTCGGACCCAGACAGTCCCTGGAACAACGGGACGTCTTTGAGGACCTGTTCGGCACCCTTCTTCGGCATGTGGTCCTTTCTCGCAACGACGTGCGGTCTATGTTGCCATTCTTCGGCCGCACACCCCCAAACCACGCGTCTGCCTGCGAAGTCGTTGGGTATGATGCCCGAGCTATGGCCGGCGTAACGATGGAAACCATCGTAAGTCTCTGTAAACGCCGGGGGTTGGTGTTCCCGAGCTCCGAGATCTACGGGGGCTTGAGGTCGACGTGGGACTACGGCCCGCTGGGGGTCGAGCTCAAGAACAACGTCAAACGTGCATGGTGGCGGTGGATGGTCCAGCTCCGCGAGGACGTCGTAGGCCTCGACTCGGCGATCCTGCTCTCCCCGCGGGTCTGGGAGGCCTCGGGTCACGTCGAGGTCTTCACCGACCCGTTGGTGGAGTGCCTGAACTGTCACCAACGATTCCGCGCCGACCACCTGCCCGGCTTCCACGCGCCCCAGTCGGGACACGACTCCGATCAGACGATCGACGTCGCCGCGGGGGCCAAGTGCCCCAACTGCGGGAACGACCGCTTCACCGACCCGCGCAACTTCAATCTCATGTTCAAGACGCATATCGGGCCCGTCGAGGACGACGCCTCCGTTGCCTGGCTCAGGCCGGAGACCGCGCAGGGCATCTTCGTGGACTTCAAGCAGGTGCAAGCATCCACCCGCCGCAAGGTCCCCTTCGGGATCGCCCAGACGGGAACGTCCTTCCGGAACGAGATCACACCGGGCAACTTCATCTACCGGACGCGGGAGTTCGAGCAGATGGAGATGGAGTACTTCGTCAAACCCGGGACCGACGAGGAGTGGCACCAGTACTGGATCGACGAGCGTCTGGCATGGTGGAAACGCTACGGGATCACTCCCGAGAACCTTCGCGTCCGTGAGCACGAGGCCGACGAGCTCTCGCACTACGCCAAGCGCACCGTCGACATCGAGTACGCGTTCCCCTTCACCGACTGGGGAGAGCTCGAAGGGATCGCAAACCGGACCGACTTCGACCTCAAAGCCCACCAGGAACGATCGGGCGTGGATCTCACGTACTTCGACGACGATACCGAGGAGCGGTTCATCCCCTATGTCGTAGAGCCCGCGGCGGGGTCGAATCGAGCCACACTCGCGTTCCTCATCGACGCTTATCGCGAGGAGGAGGCACGCACGGCCTCAGGCAAGACCGAGAAACGCGTGTACCTGAAGCTCCACCACGAGCTGGCTCCTGTCAAGGTCGCGGTGCTTCCGCTGTCGCGCAACGCGCAGCTCGTTCCCGAGGCACGGGAAGTGTCGGCGTCGCTCCGGCCGCATTGGATGATCGACTACGACGACGCCGGCTCGATCGGCCGCCGTTACCGCCGGCAGGACGAGATCGGGACGCCCTACTGCGTCACGGTCGACTTCGACTCACTCACCGACAAGCAAGTGACGATCCGCGACCGCGACACGATGACCCAGGAGCGTGTCCCGATAGCCGATCTCGTGTCCTGGGTCGACGAGCGGCTCCGTCCGGTCTAGGCCTACTCGACCCCGCCGAAGGTTCGCGTCCGCCGCTGGTATTCGGCGATCGCCTCCCACAGCTGCTCTCGCCGGAAGTCGGGCCAGAGGACATCGGTGAAGAGCAGCTCCGCGTAGGCGCCCTGCCAGAGCAGGAAGTTCGAGATCCGCTTCTCGCCCGACGTCCGGACGATGAGATCGGGGTCCGGGAGCTCCGGAGCGTAGAGGTGGGCGCGGATGTCGGCCTCGGCGATGTCGTCCGGTTGGAGCTCCCCTTTCTGCACGAGCTGCGCCAGGCTGCGAACGGAATCCACAACCTCGGCCCACCCGCCGTAGTTCAGCGCGATGGTCAGCGTGAGCTCCTTTCCGTCCTTCGTGAGCTCTTCGGTCTCTTCGGCGAGAGCGAGCAGTCGCGGCGGGACGCGCGGGTCGCTCCGCCGCCCGATGAAACCGAAGCGCACGCCCTTCTCCCTGAACATGTCGCGCTGCTCGATCAGCCATTGCTGGTTGTAGTTCATGAGGAAGTCGACCTCGGCCTCGGGTCGCTTCCAGTTCTCCGTCGAGAACGCGTAAAGCGTGAGGTATCGCAGACCGACCTCGAGGGACCCGTCGACGACATCGGCGACCGACTCGCCGATGCCCACGCGGTGCCCTTCGGTGCGCGGAAGGCCGCGGGCACTGGCCCAGCGGCCGTTGCCGTCCATGATGATCGCGACGTGGCTGGGGAGCTTGTCGCGGTCGATCCGAGCGAGGACGTCCGTCACGCGGACAGTCTAGGGAGCGCTACCCGCTGGAGGCGGAAGGAACTCGAGATCCTCACCGTCCTCGATGACCTCGGCCGGGACCGGAGGCTCGGGAAAGTCTTCTGGGAAGTCGGATCCAAGCACGCGCAAAACCCCGGCAGCGAAGACGATCGCCACGAGAACGGCCGTGATGGCGCGAGCGGCACGATAGAACCCGACGCCTCCGAGACTGCCGTCGGCGATCAGGATCTCGTTCTCCGCACGACCAGCCAACCAGAACGCCAGTCCCGCCATTGCGAAGAGCGGCAACGCCGACGGGAGCAGTCCAAACACGATCTGTCGCCACAGAGGGCCGAAGATGGGCGGGGAAAAAAACGTCGGAGAGAACAGGAACGACTGCGCCGTCCCCCACAATCCAACAACACTCACGGCAAGCGCCGCGATGCCATACGGGCTTAGACGAGTCGCTGAGTATGACTCCTCGATGTTGAGGAGGTCGTCGTGTTGTTCTGCTCGCGCCGCTCCGGATTCGACGGAGGTCGGCTCGTCTTCGGGGTGCAGTTCTTGTTCGTCCATCAGCGGGCCGACGCTGTAGGTAGAAGCGTGAAGGCACGGAAGCGGCTCTCGGTATGCCACTGGACGAAGGAGAGCAACAGGGCTCCCAGCTCGCGTTGCGTCGCAACCGGGAGGCTCCGGCCGCGAAGATCGTTCCATTCGTCGGCCAACAGCGACGACCACGCGTCGAGAACGGCATCCGGGGCCTTCGGATCGGATCGATCGAGGCACTTCGCGCACACCGCTCCACCCCGCGCATGCGAGAACGCAACGCGCCGCGCAGCTCCGCACTCCACGCACACCGGAAGTGTCGGGTGGATACCGGACATGGACGAGAGCTTCGCGAGGAACGCGTAAGCGATCAGGGCCGGATCGTCGGCGCCGTCCTCGAGGGCCTGGATCGCCGAACGTAGAAGAAGGAACGTCCGGACGTTCCGTTCTCGCTCGGGCGTCGTCCTGTCGACAGCGTCGGCGATGGCGGAGGCTGCGCAGAAGGTCGCGTACTCGGCCCGGATTCGACGGGGCCGTCCGAGGATGTCCGCCTGGGTGACGATGTCCAGATCGCTGCGCCCGCGGTAGAGCTGCAGATCGACGTGCGTGAAAGCATCGAGCCGGCCGCCGAAGCGCGACTTCGACTTCCGGACGCCTTTCGCGACACCGCGCAGCTTCCCGTGGCCCTGCGTGAAGAACGTGACGATGCGGTCCGCCTCACCGAGCCGGACCCCGCGCAGCACGATGCCCTGCGCGCGATAGAGACCTATCCCTTGGCCGCCCATCTCCTCCTCTTGGGGGACCGCACAACGCCGCGGCTGCGGCTACTCCCCCAAACCCTCTCGGCCTATTGTCAGCCCGACCGAGGACGAGGCTGGCGATCCTGTCTCTCGGCGAACCGGGCCGCCACCCACACCAGGTCGGCGAGCCTGTTGATGTACGTCCTCGCCTCGGGACGAACCTCTTCGGCCCGCGCGAGCGCGTCTATCGATCGCTCGGCCCGACGGACGACCCGCGCGGCGTGGTCGAGAGCCGCACCCAGCTTCGTGTTGCCCGGGACGATGAAGTCCCGAGGCTGGTCGAACCGCCCCGTGAGGTCGTCGATGACGGCCTCGAGGTCCTGCGTCATCTCGGCGGTGACGAGGGAGACCCCGGCCTGCAGCCGGCCTGAGTCTTTGGGTGCCGTGGCGAGCTCGGCGTTCAGGACGAACAGCTCCCGCTCGAGCCGCAGGACGAGCTCGGCGACCTCGTCGTCGCCCGCGTCGGCGGCCTCGGCCCGAGCCATGCCGAGGGCAGCCACCGCCTCGTCACAGTCGCCATACGCGGCCACGCGCAGACTCGACTTCTCGACGCGATCCTTCCCGCCGAACAGGAGCTGCGTCGTCCCGTCGTCACCCTTGCGCGTGTACACCTTGTTCTCGCGACTCATGTCCCCGACCGTACGCGGACACTGCCGACGATGACGGCGACCGACCAGATGAGCCACGCGAAGATCTCCGGGGCGCCCATCACTCCCTGGATGCGCAACGCCACCGCGGCCCACAGCCAGAAGAGGCCGAGGAAGAACGCCGAACCGTATGCCCAGCGACGCTCGCGCGCTACACCGACGGCCACAGCCGCCAGAGCCGCTGCCGCCAGCCACCCTCCAACTTGCCCCACGGTGCTCGCGTTCGCCGAGCGGAACACGGCTCCGATCGCCGCCGCGCCAAGCAGAGCAGCGACCAATAGTCGCGACACCCTCATGCCCCGTACCCGAACCTCTCGACGAGACTCTGCCGTCGCTGCCAGTCGCGCTCGACCTTCACCCGCAGCCGGAGAAGGACACGAGAGCCGAGGAGGGCCTCGATCTCGCGACGCGCCTTCGTCCCAGCCTCCCTGAGCATACAACCGCCCTTGCCGATAACTATCCCCTTCTGCGAGGAGCGCTCGACGTAGATCGTCGCGTCGATGGTGACGAGTCCGCGCTCATCGGCCTCCATGTCGTCCACGACGACGGCGACGGAGTGCGGAACCTCCTCTCGCGTGAGCTCCAACACCTTCTCCCGGACGAGCTCGGCCACGAGGACCCGTTCGGGCTGGTCGGTCTGCATGTCGCTGGGGTAGAACATCGGGCCCTCGGGCAGGTGGCGCGAGATCTCCGACACCAACGGCCGTACTCCTTCACCGGTGCGGGCCGAGACGGGGTAGACCGGCCATCCGCCGAGCGAAGCCGCGCGCCCCTTCTGCTCTGTGATCTTCGCGCCATCGATCTGATCGATCTTGTTCACAGCGACCAGCACGGGCGTCGACACCTTGCGCAACACGTCTGCGATGAACGCATCGCCGCCACCGATGCCCTCGGCTGCGTCGACGAGGAACACGACGACATCGACCTCGCCCAGCGTTGCGCGCACCACCCGGTTCAACCGCTCCCCCAGCACCGTCACCGGCTTGTGCAGACCGGGAGTGTCGACGAAGACGAGCTGCGCTTCCGAAGTGGTGAGGATCCCCCGAATCGCATTGCGTGTCGTCTGCGGTCTGTCGGAGGTGATCGAGACCTTCTTGCGAAGCAGCTGATTGAGAAGCGTCGACTTCCCGACGTTCGGGCGACCCATCAGGGACACAAAACCGGAGCGATAACCCTCCGGCTGGGCTCCCAGCTCGAGACCGGTCAGATCAGGCGGCGCCATCGTCCGCTTCCCGGGCCGACGCGTTCCGCCGGGCGATCACCGTCTCGATGCGGCGGCGCTGCATGCGCTCGACGCGGAAGGTGAAACCTTCGTGATCCACCTCGTCGCCCTCTTCGGCCACCTTCGCGAGCGCCGACGCGACGAGGCCGCCTATCGTCTGCCATTCCTCGCTCTCCGTCAGGGTCGCGCCGACGAGCTCATTGAACTCCCAGATCGGCATCTTGGCTTGGACGCGCCACATGTTGTTGCCGACGGGCAAGATACGCGACTCCTCAACGTCGTATTCGTCGGTAATCTCACCGACGATCTCCTCGAGGACGTCCTCGAGCGTCACGAGACCAGCGACGTCACCGTACTCATCGACGACTATCGCCATGTGCACACGTCGCTTCTGCATCTCCCGCAACAGGTCGGGAACCCTCATCGATTCGGGCACGAAGTACGGCTCGCGCATGATGTCCCGGAGGGTGAGCGGCTGTCCGGCGCGCAGCGCCTTGAAGAGGTCCTTGGCGTACAGCACGCCGACGATGTTGTCCGGCTCGTTCTCGTAGACGGGGACGCGCGAGAACCCGAACTTCATGACGAGGTCCATCGCCGCCTGCAACGTGGTGTTCAACTCGACGACGACCATGTCCGGTCGTGGCGTCATGATGTTGCGCACCGTCGTGTCGCCGAACTCGAAGATCGAGTGGATGAGCTCCTTCTCTTCCTCCTCGATCGCGCCGGACTCGTGTCCGACCTCCGCCATCTGGCGGATCTCTTCCTCGGAGACGAACGGACCTGCCTTCAAGCCCCTGCCGGGCAGGAGCACGTTGGCCAGGCCGATCAGTCCGCGCACGGGGAGGGCGAAGATGCGCGACAGCAAGACGACGGCGGGCGCGAGGGCAAGCGCCACGCGATCACTGCGAAGGACGCCGTACGTCTTCGACATCGCCTCAACGGCCACGAAGTACAGCAGCGTGAAGCCGACCGACGCGAGCGTGATGCCGAGGCTGCCGAACCTCCTCTCGGCGACGTACGCGACGAGCACCGCCGAGCCGTTCTGAGCGAACATCACGCACAGGTAGACAGAGTTCAGATACCGGGCCGGATCCGTCTGGATCCGCTCGAGCTGGGCCGCGTTGCGCCGTCCCTCTTCCCGCAGGGCCATGGCGCGCACACGGTTCATCCGCGTCATCGACGCCTCCGCCATAGCGAGCAGAGAACCGAGCAGCACGAGCACGACTACCGCGGCGATGGGCCAAGTCAAGACGCCGGCCCCCGGTTGAACTCGTTGAGGATCTTCCGTTCACGATGCCTCATCGATCGGGCGTCCTGTGGGCGCACGTGGTCGTAGCCGAGGAGGTGCAGGAACCCGTGGACGAGCAGCAGATCGACCTCCTCCGTCACCTTGCCGCCGGTGTCGGCGACCTGTTCGCGCGCAACGTCGGGGCAGATGACGATGTCGCCGAGCACGTACGGCTCGTCATCGGGCATCTGCTCGTCCATCGGGAAGGCGAGGACGTCCGTCGGGCCCGGCTCCCCGAGCCATTTCTCCTTCAGCGAGGCCATCGCCGGGCGCTCGACCAGGAGCACCGTCACCTCGGCCCTCGGATCGACACCCTCCTCGACCGCGGCCAACCGGACGAGGGAGATCAGGCGACGCTCATCGACAGCGATGTCGCTCTGCTCGTTGGCAACGAACACCTCTATAGGACGTTGCGGAGGTTCGTCGGTCATCGCGTGGTCGGTCGGTTCTCCTCGAACCGCCGGTAGGCCTCCACGATCTCCTGCACGATCTTGTGCCGGACGACGTCCGATGCTTCGAGGTGCACGAACTCCAACCCCCGGATGTCCCTGAGGATCTTCTGTACGGCGACGAGCCCGCTCTGTTGTCCGTCCGGAAGATCGATCTGCGTGACGTCACCGGTCACGACCGCCTTCGACCGCATGCCGAGGCGAGTGAGGAACATCTTCATCTGCTCTGGAGTCGTGTTCTGCGCTTCGTCGAGGATGATGAACGAGTCGTTGAGGGTGCGGCCCCGCATATACGCAAGCGGCGCCACCTCGATGGTCCCGCGCTCGGCCAGACGGGCGAAGTGGCCCGGCTCGAGCATGTCGTACAACGCGTCGTACAGCGGCTTGAGGTACGGGTCCACCTTCTGCGCGATGTCGCCGGGGAGGAAGCCGAGACGCTCCCCCGCTTCCACGGCCGGCCGTGTGAGGACGATGCGCGAGAGCTGCTTGTCTTTGAGCGCCTGCACGGCCATAGCCACGGCCAGGTACGTCTTGCCGGTTCCCGCCGGACCTATGGAGAACACGAGCGTGTTCTTCCTGATCGAATCGACGTAGCGCTTCTGTCCGGAGGTCTTCGGGCGTATCGGACGGCCGCGCGTGACGAGGATCGTGTCACCCATCACCTCTGTCGGTCGCGGCCCCCCTTCGGTCTTCACCATCTTCACGGCTCGATCCACGGAATCGGTGGTCAGCTCGTGCCCCTGACGGAGCAAGCCGAGCAACTCCTCGAAGACCGTGGCCGCGCGTTCGGCGTCATCGTGAGGCCCGGTGATGGTGATCTCGTTCCCCCGGACGAGGATGTCGGAGGAGAACTCGCCTTCGATGCGCCGTAGGAGTTCGTCTCGCTGGCCCACGAGGTCGACGATGTGCGTCCCCCCGGGGACCATGATCTTCAGTTGGTGGGGCAATACCTGTCTGTCCTCCAGCGGAGCGCGCCGAAAAACGCGCCTCCCGCGCGACGGTGGGCCGAGTATACCCGTGGGGTTTGCGGTGTCACGCGCTTGTCTCACCCGGGCGGCCAACCCAGCCGACGGCCACCGAGAACGTGCAGGTGGACGTGCGGAACGCTCTGTCCCGCCAGCGCACCGTTGTTCACGACGAGGCGATAGCCGCGGTCGAGGCCTTCGTCTCGGGCGACGGCGTTAGCGACCTCGATCAGCTCCACGAGCCACCCCGTGTCCTCGCCGGCGTTGAAGTCGGCGATGGCGGCAACGTGTCGTCGCGGGATGACCTGTACGTGCGTCGGAGCTTGCGCGTTGATATCGCGGAACGCGATCACGTCGCGTCCTTCGTGCACGATCTCGCTGGGGATCTCTCCGGCGACGATCCTGCAGAAGATGCAATCCGTCACACGCAACTCCCTCCGTCAGTAGGCACGAACGCCAAGCTCGTCGAGCAGCTTCACGAATTCGCCCGGTGAACGATCCAGCGCACTCGCGAGCGCACGGACGTCCTCGGCCCGGATCCTGAACACTCGGCCCGTCCAGTCCTGCCGCTGCGACTGCAACAGCCGGACGTACCGTGTGATGGTCTTCGCTTCGGACGCCGTCGCCGCCTCGAGCCGTCCGAGATCGAAGGCCACCCCTGTGGCCGGCGATCCTTCCTTCGGAGCGGCGCCGTCGGGAGGGAGCATCGCCTGGAGCGGCAAGCGGTAGAGCTCGGCCAGCCGGGCCAGGCGGGCTGTCGATACGGCGCGTTCTCCCCGCTCGTAGGCTCCGAGGACCGACGCCTTGAACTCGGCCCCCGAGACGGCCTCGACCTCGAGCAACGACAAGCCTTTCTGTTTCCGGAGTCCTCGCAGGTGGTCGCCGAGCCGCCGGTTGATGTCGGCGGGCGCCTCCGCCGGGGGCGTGTCCCTCATCAGGCCAGCGTCCCATACACGAAGGCGACGATCGTCGCCGCCACCGGACCGGTCGTCTCGCCCCGATGGATACGCAGCACAGTCCCGTCACGCACGTCCGCGCCGGCGCCGAAGAAGTGGTGCGCGCCGGTCGGGGGTCTGGTCATCGACCGTGGTCGAGCGTGCGTCTCACGGTGGTGCGCACGCCGCCCTTGCCGTCCTCTCCACGAAGGGCGGCCAACCCCTTGAGGAGCTCCTTCTCCTTCCGTCCGAGCCTCTCCGGAGTCACGACGTGCGTTCGGAGAACGAGATGGCCCCGGCCGCGTCCGGATCGCTTCGGTACGCCGAGACCCTTCAGCCGCAGGACGGATCCCGACTGCGTCCCATCGGGGATCTCCAGCTCTTCCTCACCGTCGAGGGTCGAGATCGTCACGCTGCCCCCGAGCGCAGCCGTCGTCAGCGGAACATCGACCCACGAGTAGAGATCGTCGCCCGCCCTTTCGAATCTCTCATCCGGCTCGACGCGGAACCGGACGAACAGATTCCCTCGTCCTCCACCGGCTGCGCCGGCCTCGCCTTCGCCATCCAGACGGAGACGATCGCCGTCGTCGATGCCCGGCGGGACTTCGACCGGCACCTCGACGTCCTGCGGCACACGACCTACCCCGCGGCAGTCCTTGCACGGATCGGGGACGACCCAGCCCGTGCCGCTGCAATCGCGACACGGCATGGCCGTAACGAGCGAGCCGAGGATCGTCCGTCGTGTCTCCTGGACATGACCGGCTCCCCGGCACCGGCCGCAGCGCTCGGCGTGCGTGCCCGGTTCGGTTCCTTCACCGGAGCAGCGTTCGCAGGGCTCGAAGCGCTCGAAACGGATCGACCGTTGCCCGCCGAACACCACCTCCTCGAGGGTCACAGCGAGCTCGATCTCGACCGACTCACCGCGGCGTGACCGCGTCTGCTGTCGGGTCTGCGTCCGGCCGGCGCCGCCGCCGCCGAAGAACGTCTCGAAGATGTCCTCGATGGTCGAGGCGAAAGGTGAAGCCCACGGTGTGGACCACGTCCCCACGCCGAGCCGCGCCGCGTCGTACTCGCGCCGCTTCTGCGGATCGGCCAAAACCGCATACGCCTCGGAGATGTCCTTGTACCTGTGCTCGGACGACGGGTCACCACCCGTGGCGTCGGGATGATGTTCGCGAGCGAGGCGGCGGAAAGCGGTCTTGATCTCCTCCGCCGAAGCTTCGCTGGAGACGCCGAGAACGTCGTAGTAGTCGGCCGGCACGTCGGTTACGGGCCGAGTTGCCGAAGGATCCGCGACAAGGTCGAGGCGACCTCCGCGACCGTCGACATGACCACCGGGTAGTCCATGCGCGTTGGGCCGAGGACTCCGAGCGTTCCGGCACTGCGACCGAAGCGGTAGCCCGCCGCGATGAGGCTGAGGTCCCGCAATTCCTCGAGCGCGAACTCCTTTCCGATGCGGACGGTGACCGCGTTGGGGTCGGCGTGCGGCAGCAACGGTTCGACGCCGCGCGCGTCGAGCATCTCCAGAACGCGTTGCGCTGCTCCCAGCGGCTCCCACATCACGAGCTTGGACGTGCCTCCCGTGTACAGGCGTCCGGTCGAAGCGGCGATCGTGTGCAAGCCCCTGGAGAGGGCTCGGAGCACGGGCTCGACCTCGGCCGGCGCGCGGCTCTCCTCGATGGCGCTCGCCGCCTGCACGGGAGCCGATCCTTCGGCGACGGTGTTGGCGATCTTCAGAGCGCGACCCAGCGCATCATCGGAGACCTCGCTCTCCATCTCGACGAGCCTCTCCTCGTGCCAACCGTCCTGGCCCACGCAGACGAGGAGCAGTCGCGAGCCGCCGAGCCGTACCAGCTCCAGACGCTGCAACCGCGACTCGCTGAGGGCCGGCGGAGAAGCCAGAGACGTGTAGTCGGTCAGCTCCGACAAGAGCTGCGACGCACGGTCGAGCAGCTCATCGAGGGCGGAGACGGCGCCGGCCAGCGATCCCTCTATCGTCCGCCGCCGCCCCGGGTCGCTCGCCACCCTCGGCGCGAGCACGTCCACGTAGTAGCGATACGCCTTGTCGGTCGGCACGCGTCCGGCGGAGGTGTGCGGATGGTTGATGTATCCCTCGCGCTCGAGGATCGCCATCTCGTTGCGGATGGTCGCCGACGAGACACCGAGGTCGGTTGAGTCGGCGACGGCCTTCGATCCGACGGGCTCGCCCCCGCGGATGTAGGACTCGACGATCTCTCGCAGGATCTCGTCCTTGCGCTCGTCGAGGGGATGATGCTCGCCCAGCTCGCTCATTAGCACTCTGCTCTCAAGAGTGCCAGAAGGACGCGACCTCGTCGCATCACGCGAACAGACGACAGGCTTCGTCGCCGAGCATGGGCCGGACGACGCCCACCCGGCCGCCGTCCCACGAGATCAGCCCGCGTTGCAGTCCATGGGCGAGCTCCTCGGCGAACACGTCCTGTATCGACGCTCCGACGAGCGCTGCGAACGTGCCCGCATCGACTCCCTCCGAACGGCGCAGACCGAGGAGCATGACCTCGGCGGCTCGGGTGCGCGCGTCGATCTCCTCGGCCCCCGCAACCGGGCTGATCCCCTCCTCGATCATGCGGATGTATCGTTCCGGGGCCTTCACCGTCCAGGACCGCAGCGATCCGGTGGACGAGGCAAGGTGACCATGCGCCCCGGCCCCCACCCCGATGTACTCCCCGCAGCGCCAGTACAGGTCGTTGTGGCAACAGCGCCGTCCGGGCCGAGACCAGTTCGAGATCTCGTAGCGCTTCAGTCCGGCGCTCGTGAGCATGACTTCAGCCGCGTCCCAGCGTGCGGCGACGTCGTCGTCGGGCACCGCGACGACCTTCCCGAGCCGCTTCCAGGCGGCGAGCGGTGTGCCTTCTTCGTACGTGAGGCCGTAGCACGACACATGCGTCGGGGCGCAAGCGAGCACACCTTCCAGCGACGCGAGCCACGCCTCGTGCGACTCGTCCGGGATACCGAAGATGAGGTCGGCGCTCACGTCGTCGAACCCGGCCGAGCGCGCCATCCGCAAAGCGTTGACCGCCATGCCGGCGTCGTGCGTGCGACCGAGCCGGGCCAGGAGCTCGTCGTCGAGGGACTGGACGCCGAAGCTGATCCTGTTCACACCCGCCGCCAGGTAACTCTCGAGCCTAGCCCGATCGACGCTCTCCGGGTTGCACTCGATGGTCACCTCGGCCCGCGGCTCCACCGTCCACGATGCACGGATCGCGTCCAGCACCCGGACGATGTGTCTGGCATCGACCAGCGAAGGTGTGCCGCCGCCGATGAAGATCGACGTCACGGCCGGACGAGCGTCGAGCCCGGCCCCATCCGGAGCGGACAACCCTTCGGTCACATCTCGAATCACGGCGTCCATGTACGCGTCGGCCAGATGGTCGAGGCCGGCATAGGCGTTGAAGTCGCAGTACCAACACCTGTGCGCGCAGAACGGCAC
>JBOGXL010000047.1:0-3246 GCA_050694575.1 Actinomycetota bacterium
TCTCGTTGCCCTGGACGTGCGCCCGATCCCCTATCCAATTGAGCACCATCTGTCCGGTGACCGTGTTGTCACGAAGGGCGACGAAGCGATCGGTGTTCTCGATGCGGATGTTGTTCAGCTCCCAGCCCGAGATGACGTACGGATCATGGGCCGTGCCCCGGCCCGACCGAACGCCGTGCTCGGCATCGAACTGATCGTCGGCTTGGATGTTGATGGCCGGACGCTTCTCACGCGCGGTCGCCGTCGAGAGCGGTACGAGCGCGAGCGATGCTCCTATGGCACAAGCGAGTACCACACCGAAGGACGTGCGAGATCTCCCGGACATGCGTTTCCCCCAGGGGCGTAGCGGAGGCGGCATCGACAGCATGTATGAGTCGCCGACGGGGCACAAGCTCACAGACACACGGGGCCGACCCAGGTTCGGTGCCGAGCTCACACGCCGTCTGTAGGCTGGAGTTCTTCAAAGTGGACTAACGATGCGACTGTTCTTCGTGTTCTGTTTTGTCTGCTCGTCCCTTGCGATAGCGGCTCCGCTCGCGTCGGACGAGGATCACGCGATGCCTCTCGCCTCGAGGCTGGCGTATGGCGATGAAGAAGCCCGTCCCGTGAGCTTTCTCGTTCGGCCGTCGGCCGAACCCTCTCCCAGTCCGACACCGACGCCCGCTCCGACGCCCAAGCCCGTGGTGAGAACCATCGCGGTGAAACCTCCTGTGCTCCCGATCCTCACCCCGAAGGCCACTCCGACCCCGACGCCCACGCCTACACCGACGCCGCCGCCGACACCGGAACCGACACCCGAGCCATCTGCCTCGCGGACGTACACGCGCGAGGAAGTGAAGTCCGCCATCCGCAGTGCCTGGGGTGGGGACGACGAGGAAGCGATAGGCGTCGCCGACTGCGAGTCGGGACTCAACCCGCGCGCTTCGTCGTCCAGCGGTCACCTCGGTCTGTGGCAGATGCGCATGGAGACCTGGCGGTCGTACGGCGGATCCGGCGACCCCCGTAATCACAGCCCAGCCGAGCAGACGGCCGTCGCCTACCGGCTGTTCCGTCAGCGGGGTTGGAGCCCCTGGGCGGGCTGCGCGCCGTAGATCGATCCGGGCAAGGCGCTTCAGGGAGCCGGACAGACCGAAGCGCCGTCAAGGGCCGGGCGTCCTCCCGTGATCCGCGCCGGCAATAGGCAGCCCGTGACCGAACCGTCGGGTTCGACGACCACCTGCGCGACGGCCGTGGAGCCGGCGGTCGGCCAGACGAAGTTGCCGAGGCCGTATGCGATAGGTCGCCCGTTGTAGAGCTCGAGCGGCTGGAGCCGGTGCGCATGGTGGCCGAAGATCGCGTCCGCACCCGCGTCGATGAGCGCGTGCGCGCGAGCGATGTCGTCGGGCTTCGGCGTCGTGTCGAGCTCGGCCCCCCAGTGGATGGCGACGAACACGAGGTCGGCTATGGTGTCGGCCGCTTTGACGGCCGACACCATAGAGGCCGTCGCATAGCCGTCCGCGACGCCGGGATGGTTCGCCCCGGCGATCCATCCCGGCTCGGGCACGACACCGCCGAATCCGAGCACCGCGACCTTCCAGCCCTTCACGTCGAACACCGCGGCGGTGTTCGCCTCGCGCGCGTCACGACCGGCTCCTACCGGCGTGACACCCGCCGTCTGCAGTCGTCTGCGACCGTCGAGCATGGCGTCGGAGCCGTAGTCCAGCGAATGGTTGTTGCCAAGGTTCGCGACGTCGACTCCCGCGGAGCGCATCTCTGTGTGTCCGTTCTCGCACCGGAAGGTGAACTCCTTTTCCTGGGCGACGCCGCCGGCACCGGGAGCGCACTCGAGATTGACGATCGTCAAGTCGTCGCCGCCGAACAGCTCGCGCACACCGTCCCAGGGTGCGGCGAACGAGGTACGGGCGAGCCCGAGCTGTCGGGGATCGAGATTCACGTCACCCGTTCCGTGGACGACCAGACGCTGGGGGCCCGCTGCCGTCGGCGCCGACGTTGCCCGCGCCGTGCCGGCGGAGACCGATACGGGCGTGGTGCGGCCGAGGTACCGGTCGACACCCACGTAACTTCCCGCCAGCGCCGCGGCGCCGCCGACGGCCACGGCCGCGACGATCAAGGCCCGGCGCAACGCGGGGTCCATGCCGGTCAGTATCGTCGTGCGTATGGGCTTCCCGTTGGAACCGGAACACGAGGACTTCCGCAAAGTCGTCCGGGCCTTCGTCGAACAAGCCGTTGCACCGCACGCTCCCGGGTATGACGAACGCGAGGAGTTCCCCACCGACGTGCTCCTCGCGTGCGGTCGCCAGGGCTACCTCGGGCTGCCGATCCCGGAGGAGTACGGAGGTGCCGGCGCCGACTACCTCTCCTACCTCATCTGCATCGAGGAGCTCGCGCGCGTCGACCCGTCCGTGTCGATCACGGTCGAGGCGCACACCTCACTGGTCTGCAACCTCCTGTACCACTTCGGTACCGAGGATCAGAAACAGCAGTGGCTGCGACCGCTCGCGTCGGGACACAAGATCGGCGCCTTCGCGTTGACCGAGCCCGGCGCCGGATCCGATGCCGGCGGGACGCAAACAACGGCGAGAGCCGACGGCAACGACTACGTCGTCAACGGTACGAAGATGTTCATTACGAACGCCGGCACGGACATCTCACTCCTCGCCATCGCCACCGCGAAGATGCAGGACGGACAGATCTCCGCCTTGATCATCCCCGTCGGCACCCCCGGCTTCGAGGTCGGTCGCAAGCTGCGCAAGATCGGCTGGCGCGCATCGGATACCCGCGAGCTTGCATTCGTGAACTGTCGTGTCGCTGGCGCCAACCTCCTCGGGGATCCCGGTAAGGGCTTCAACCAGTTCCTCGCCCAGCTCGACGACGGACGCATCGCGATCGCCGCGCTCGCCGTCGGCCAGTCGCAAGGATGCCTCGACGCATGTCTTTCGTACGTGAAGGACCGCCGGCAGTTCGGCAGACCCATTGGCCAGTTCCAGGCCATCCAGTTCAAGCTCGCCGACATGGCTACTCAGATCCATCACGCGCGCCTCGCCGTGTACCACGCCGGCCGCCTGCGGCAGGAGGGGAAGCCGTTCAAGACGGAGGCGTCGATGGTCAAGCTCTTCGCTACCGAGATGGCCGTGGACGTTGCGCGCGAGGCCGTGCAGGTGCACGGCGGGTACGGCTACATCGAAGAGTTCCCCGTTGCGCGGTTCTACAGGGACGCGAAGGTTCTCGAGATCGGCGAAGGCACCT
>JBOGXL010000048.1:0-1945 GCA_050694575.1 Actinomycetota bacterium
CAGCTGCTGCGCAACGAGCAGGCCGACGCCGTGTCCACCGACGACGTGATCCTCCTCCAGTTCCTCCAGCAGTCACCGGACGACTTCGAGGTCTCCGACGAGACCTTCTCCCGGGAGCCCTACGGCGCCGGCATCAAGAAGGGACGCGACGAGTTCGTCGAGTTCGTCAACGGCGTGATCCGCGACATGAAAGAGGACGGCCGCTGGGCCGAGCTCTACGAGAAGTGGATCACACCGGTAACCAACGATGATCCGCCCGAGCCGCCGCCGGCCGACATCGAGTTCGAGATCGAAGGACTCGACGCCCCGGTGACGCCGCCGCCCGCGAGCCCGAGCCCGTCGCCGTAGCCGCGGGGTAGTGCCGGACCAGGGCGCGTTCGACTGGTTCGGCGGCGTCTTAGTCGAGCACGCCGGTCTGCTCGGCTCGGGTTACATACGGACGGTCCTGCTCGTCGCTGTGTCGTTCGTCGCGAGCCTGGCCGTCGGGACGGTCGTCGCCGTCTTCCGACTCGCGCCCCTCCCCGTAGTGCCGGGGCTCGCGCGGGCCGAGGTCGAGGCTTTTCGTAACACTCCCCTCCTCGTTCAGATGGGTCTGTTCTGGCTGGGTCTCGGCAGCATCGGCATCCGGCTGACGCCCTTCGTCGCGGCCGCGCTCGCCCTGAGCCTGTACACCGGCGCCTACGTAACCGAGTCGATCCGCGCGGGTGTCGCCACGGTCGGGCCCGGTCAACGCGAAGCCGCGTACGCGGTCGGGCTCACGTTCACCGGATCGATGCGCCACATCATCCTTCCGCAGGCCTTCCGGGCCGTGATTCCCCCGCTGGGCAACCTCTTCATCGCGATGATCAAGAACTCGGCCATCGCCTCGGCCATCGCCGTACCCGAGCTCCTCTACGTGAGCGAGGTCCTCGACGGGAGAACCTTCAGGACCTTCGAGATCTTCACGGGCGTGCTCATCGGCTACCTCTCGCTGACGCTGCCCGCCGGCGCGGTCGTCCGCCGGCTCGAGCGGCGCCTGGAGATCAAGAGGTGAAGCGCTTCCGGGGGCTCTTGGCCATCCCCATCGTCGCCGCCGTCGTCATGGGGTTGCTCTTGGCGTGGTACCGCGCCTACGCCCCCGGCGATCTCGGTGACCGCTTCGCGCGGGCGCAGCAGCGTTGGGACATCTTCACGGTCGGGTCGACGTGGAGCTTCCTGGCGCGCGGCCTGGTGATCACGCTGGAGCTGGCTCTGTTGTCGATCGGCCTCTCGTTGGTGTTCGCCGTCGGTCTGGCTCTCCTGCGCTTGGCGCCGCACCCGCGGATGCGAGCTCCGATCCCGGGGGCGGCCATCGTGTCCCGAGCGGCCGGGGTGCTCGTCGAGATCGTCCGGAGCTCGCCGCTGTTCATGCTGATCATCTATTCGTTCATCGCGTTGCCGAGGTTGGGCATCGACCTGTCGCCCTTCTGGGCCGGCGTGGGCGCTCTGACGCTCTACACGTCTTGCGTCACGTCGGAGATCGTCCGGGCCGGCATACTCTCGCTCGAGCGCGGACAGTTCGAGGCGGCGATGGCGCTCGGTCTCGGCTACACGAAACGGATCCGCTTCGTCGTCCTGCCTCAAGCCTTGCGCCGGATGGTTCCCGCGATCGTCTCCCAGCTCGTGACGCTCATAAAGGACACGTCCCTGGTGTCGTTCATCACGGTCTTCGAGCTGGCCAGACGCGGTCAGGCACTCCAGCAGCTGGCCAACAACCCGATCGAGACCTCGATTGTGCTGATGGCGCTCTACTTCGTCGTCAACCTGTCGCTCTCCGAGCTATCGCGCCGCCTCGAGATGCGCCCGGGCAGAGCCGGACGCGCGCAGCCATCGGCGGCTATCGGCGCCGAAGACCAGATCCCCGCTATTCGACCGTAACTGTGACTTCGGCCGTCACCGGCGGCTCGAGCGGGGTGTGGTTGTTGTT
>JBOGXL010000049.1:0-2649 GCA_050694575.1 Actinomycetota bacterium
GAAGCGATCAGCTTCGAGGATCTGGAGTCGGAGACGATCGACATAGAGGACACAACCGTGCAGATCGCCACCCCGGCCAGCCTGTTCATGATGAAGAAGGACACCGTCCGCCCGATCGACAGGGCCGACGCGGACGCGCTCCGGCATCTGTTTGATCTCGAGGACGATCGCTGAATGGGCGTCCGTCGCTTCGCCGATGCCGAAGACGCCCGGCGTGCGCTGTTGAGTTTTCCCACAGAACCCGATCTGACGCGAAGGATCAGATCTCTGTGGTCACGCGCCGCGCGGTGGGCGCCGAACGAGCCCGCGCGCGGCGTGAAGCGATTCCGCAACATCGCCGAAGTCAATAGCGATCGTGATCGCGCGACCACCGAACGGGTCCGGCGGCTCCGCGCCCAGCGCCGCGCCCACTGAACTGTCGCGAGCGTTCCCGACACGACTGAGCCCGCAGGGCTTGTCGACATGACTTGTGCAGCGCTAAAGTCTCGACGCGGCGTAGAGCTCGCGGCCCGCCTCGACCTCGGCCCGGAACCTCGCGGACCACTCAGTGCACGCTTTGGCCGTCCACACGAAGATGTCGATCGGAACGCCGACACGGCGGTGTGGGGCGTAATCGGCGCGTTCGGCGCCTGGTTCGTCGTCCACGACGACTACGAGGTCGGCGTCGCTTCGAGCGGACCAGTCACCGCGCGCGAGCGAGCCGATGAGGACGACACGTCGAACCTCCGGCCGGCACGCGAGCTCGTCTCGTACGAACGCCTCGAGCTCGGCGACCACCGCCGCATGATCGAGCCTATGGAAGACGGCCTCTGACATGATCGATCACCTGCTCGGCATGTTCGATCGCATTCTGGGCGTCGGCGTGTGTGTAGTGCTCGGTGGGCGCGCCCTCCGGCACCGCGCATGGTGCGAGCCGCAGCGAGATCGGCCTCAGCCTGCCTGAACCAATCGGCCGGTCTTCGCATCCATTATGTGTCCGCCACTTGGTCGTTGTTCGGCGACGTCGATGAACGTCGACGGCTCCGTCGGCCGAAAGTGCCCCCCTGCTCGTGACGAACGGCACTGTTTCGTTTGTCGGCGCCGCACGTCACCATCCACTGACCTGCTGCGGCGAAGGAAGGAGTGGTTATGTCGAAGGTCGGGCGCAACGATCCGTGTCCTTGCGGAAGCGGACGTAAGGCCAAGCGCTGCTGCGGTACATCTGCCGGACATTCGGACGGCGGGATGGCAACGGCCTTCGTGGCTGCGGCCGCGCGCGAAGCGGCCGGCGACCTCCGCGACCTCGGCGATGTGAACGACTCCGAGATGTCGCGATACGTGCACGAGATCCTTCACCTGCCCGAGCTCGACCTCTCCTTGCACGTCCGGCTCCCGCGACTGTTGCCTCCCGCCGTTGAGCGGCTCTGCGGCGCGCTCGCTGCGGATGACCTCGACGCGTTCGATCGCTCGCTTCCCGAAGCCCTGAGGTTGGTCGACACTCCCTCCAACCGCGAGCGCCTCGCGCGCTCGGTCGTCCGGCTGCGCGACGACGACGTGATCGATCGCGACGTGGCCGCGCTGGCGCTCGTCGATCTCACGGAGCGCAAGTCCGTGTTGCTCGTTGGTTCGCTCGTCCAGTCCCTGGCTGTGTCAACGGGAACCGACCGCACGCCGGCCGGCCTCCACGTCGCGCGGAGCTCGAGCGCTGATGACGCAAGAGCCGCATCGTCCATGAGTGAAGGCTTCCAAGCGATCTTCGGCTAACCATCAACTCAGCGATGGCTGCCACACGACGCGATGTCAGGGTGTGTCGTCGGGACTTCGTTGCGCCCGTGGGATGCGCCGCGTAAGCGAGCTTGCCAGCGCGCCACCGAGCGCGAGCAGCCCGAGTGGGACGAGGAAGGCCGCCGGATACCTGTAGCCGACCTCCTCCGGCCCGAACGGCGGCGCCGCCGGCTGTGCGACGGGGAGCGGTTCGCTACCGGTTATCGGCGGCGCCGGCACCGGCTCGGGGAGCGGCGCCGCGAGAACGGCCACGCCGGAGCCGGACCGGAGATCCTCGGCCCCCTCGGCTTTATCGTCCTCCGCGGGCAGGTCTGGTTCGACGATCGATGCGACCTCGTAGCGCAGTGTGGCCGTGATGGGCGACCCTTCGGCGCGATCTCTTGCGTCGAAGGCGACGTGCCAGCCCGGCGGTTCGGCGCCTTCGGCCGGGAGCAACGCCAAGCTCGGTGATCCCGAGCCCCAGGCCGCGGCGAAGGGCGCCAGCTCGAACGTGAAAGTGGCGCGGGGTGTTCCCGCACGGAACGTGCCCGGAGCGGTGGTCTTGCAGTCGACGGCCGGGGCGGTGGCGAAGGATGCCTCGGCCGGCTCTACGGTCTTAGTGACCAGGCACGCGCGCAGCGCGGCGGTCTCCGGCGATCGTGTCCCGGCATCGGGGGCCACGGGAGCCCGCAGTGTCCCACCCAGCAGTCGCGCCCCGGTGGGCAGCGCCGACGCGTCGAGGGTGAGGTAGGACCGGGAGTCCTCCTGTCCCCCCGTTGCCCCGACGTGCAGGGTGTCGGCGGGGTAGGGGTTCACCGGCGGGAGCCCGGGCGGACAGGACGCGGTCGTGCACGCCGTCTGGTACCAGGCTTCGGCCAACGTCGCGACGGAAGCCTCCTCGGCCCG
>JBOGXL010000050.1:0-2206 GCA_050694575.1 Actinomycetota bacterium
CGACCAACGCGTCGACGAGCGGCTTGCCGTCCGGCCTTCGCGCTCGAGGATGAGCTACGAGCATCCCCGAGGCGTTCCCGCCCATGCTTATCCCTAGAGCGAAGACCTCCTTGACCGAAGGGAAGCGTCGGAGAAAGTAGCGCGCGGCAGCTATCGAATCCTCGGCGCCCTCGAGCACCCGCCAGCCGCGGTTCGTCTTCGGATCCTGTCCGGTGTAGTCCATCGCGATCGCGACGGCGCCACGCGCTGCTACTGCACGAAGATGATCGCGCCATGAGCAGGAGTCGTTGCCGTAACCGTGAAGGAGCAACACTAGCTGTCGTGGACGCCCGTGCGGCAGCGCGTACTTGCCCGACGGGAGGCCGAGGGACTGCGTGAGGCGGACCCCCTCGTTCGACATCCGCCGATCCGACGAGACGTTCGTGCACGCTGGGTCAGCCTGCGCCAACGGACTCAGCGGGGCAGTCGCGAACACGAGTATGAGGGCGACCAACAACACGCGCGTTCGCATCGTCACCCTCCCCAGGGCTTTCGGACCCGCCGAGTATAGGACGGTTCACGGGTAGCGGCCCCGACCGCGAAAGGCCTTCGCCACGCGCTCGATCGCCAG
Source organism: Actinomycetota bacterium (assembly GCA_050694575.1). Lineage (GTDB taxonomy): Bacteria > Actinomycetota > JAICYB01 > JAICYB01 > JAICYB01 > JBOGXL01. The sequence goes on from JBOGXL010000050.1 coordinate 611, forward strand.
CGAGGTCCGTAACGTCCCGGAAGACGTCCACGCCGAGCTACCCCGCCAGGCGAACGAAAGCGGTTTGTCACTCAACCGCTTCCTGCTCGGGGAGCTCGAGCGCATCGCGCGAGGCTTCGGACCTTCCGCTCGTCACGATCGACGGAGTGTTAGCTGGCGTGCCAGGCGGAAACGCGTCCGTCGAGGTGGTGGGCTGAGTCCTCGGTCATTCGTGTTTGGCCGGGTTACGGGTAACCGGTTCGGGTCGCTGAATCAGTCGAACTCCAGGCCATGGAGACTCATCGCATCAAGGAAACCCGCCTGAGTCGAAGTGATCTCATCCGAGCGGACGCCAGCAAGCAACCGGCTTCGACCCAGCCCCTCGTCCTCGGCCCGTTCGAAGATCGCCCACAGATCAAGACTCGCGCCGAAGCGGGACTCGTACTTGATCCCGGCGATGCGGTCGCCGTCCAGCTCCGACTCGTAGAGGTAACGGGAGATTCCCTGCGTGAGCGGCCGCGGTCGGTGGATCCGGATAGCGGCCGCGTCGAAGTCGGCGAGCCCGTGACGCACAGCGTCTGCCAGAAACGTCGGACGGAGCGCGGCGATCGACTTCTTGTGATCAATGTCGACGAACGTCCCGTCGAGGTTGGCGGTGCCGAGCCTCCGGCGCTCGAGCCACGACCTCGGCAGCACGCCGGAAGCGACCGCCGGGTAGACGCCGTCGCGCTTGTCCGCGCTTATCGCCGTCGTGTCATGGATGACCATCGGGTCAGGTCGAAATTGTGCGAGCACTTCAGCGAAGCACGCCTCCGGTGTCGATCCCGCATAGATCACCCGGTACTGTCCGCGCGGGTCGTCCCACCTACCGGTTGACTGACCGACGTACTCCCACGGCACCCATGTCCAGGGATCCGGCGCGTAGCCCACCCGGTAGATGGGCCCAACGGGAGACGTGCTCGCGAGCAACGCTCAGCCGGCGGCGGCGAAGTCTCGTGCTGCGGCGAGAACCTCGGGCCCGGTCTCCTCGAGGTCGCCATCGCGCAACAGCCGTGCGGGCGACCTGTCTCCGAGCTTCGGGTTCAGTCCCTGCAGCCAGGCTTGGACGACGCGCGCGTCATCGCGCATGGTGATGAGCTTGGCGACCTGATAGGTGACGCGCAGCCGGTCCACGACTCCGGCCGACCGGATCTCGCGATCTCCTTCGGCCCATTCGTGGACGGCCCGCGTTTCCTTCACCCCGGCGACGAAAGCGAGGAGTCGAGGGCCGAGGATCTCGCGCAGCTCTTTGACCATCACGGCGACGTCCATCCGCACGGAAGCGTCGTACGCGGCGAGTTCGGGTCTAGACGGAGCTGCCATACCAGGCTTACCTCCATCCACACCTTAACCACAGCTCTATCACATGTCAATCCCACACAACCTTCCAACCCAGCGGACAAACACACGTTCGTAACATAGACCCAGCTGCCGACGACGTCGACGGACCGATGCTCGTGCATGGGCTTCAAGGGTTCCAAGGGGCCGCGTTGCTCGTCCCGCGAACGGAAACACAGAGGCCAAACCGGGAGTATCTAGCCGAGCGCTACGAGAGGTTCCGAGCAGCTGGCTAAACCT
>JBOGXL010000051.1:0-1799 GCA_050694575.1 Actinomycetota bacterium
GCCGCCGTCATCGTCCACGGCGGACACGCCGACGACGACGTCAACGAGGGGTTCGGTCGGTGGGTGCGCACGCTCGAGATGCTCACGTCGGACGTTCCCGTGTTCATCGAGAACACCCCCGGCGGCAAGAATGCCGTCGCGAAGCGGTTCGATGATCTCGCTCGCTTGTGGGACGCGATCTCGAAGATGGACACCAGCCTCACCATCGGCCTGTGCTTCGACACCTGCCACGCACACGCCGCGGGGGAAGAGCTCGGCGACGCTGTCGAGCGCATCCTCGCCATCACCGGACGCATCGACCTCGTCCACGCCAACGACTCGAAGGACGAAGCGGGGAAGGGACGGGACAGACACACGAACCTCGGTACGGGCAAGATCGACCCGGACGCCCTTCGTCACATGATCCGTGCGGCGAAAGCCCCCGTGATCTGCGAGACGCCCGGTGGTGTGGACGAGCTCGTCGCGGATCTCGCCTTCGTTCGCAGCTCGATGGGTTAGCTGTCTCGTACGACCCCGGCTTCGCGCACTCAGGGCGACCCAGTCGAGGATCAGCGCAGCGTCTCCCCCGGCTTGGACACGACGACCTCCGTCCCAGCGCCGACCAGCCCCGACAGCTCCTCGGGTGTGCCGGTGAGCACCGGGAACGTCCCGTAGTGCATGGGAACTATCACCTTCGCGTTCAGGAGCTTGGCCGCGTACGCGGCCTCGCGGGGGGACATCGTGTAGAAGTCACCTATCGGCAGTATGCAGATGTCGGGCTCGTACAACTCAGCTATCACCTTCATATCCGTGAAGACCGTCGTGTCGCCGGCGTAGTACACGCGCAGACCCCCGGGGAACCGGATGATGTATCCGGCGGCCACGCCGCCGTAGAGGATCTGATCGCCGTCGGAGATCCCGCACGAGTGCGCGGCGGCCGTCATCGTGAAGCTCACGCCTTCGGCTTCGGCCGTCCCGCCCAGGTTCATGCCCGTGACGTTGGGCACCTCCTTCGAGCCCAGCCACATCGCCGTCTCGAAGATCGCGAAGGTTTGCGGCTCGTGCTTGCGGCAGATCTCGATTGCGTCGCCGATGTGATCGAAGTGCGCGTGCGTGATCAGGACGAGATCGAGTTGATCGAGCTCCTTCTGGTCGTCCGGACAGGCCGGATTACTCGCCACCCATGGATCGACGAGTACCACCTTGCCCTCCGACGTGCGGAACTTCGTCGTCCCGTGGCCCAGCCACGTCATCTCGGTTCCCTTGAGATCCATGCCTCCCCTTTCTCGCTATCTGATGCGATACCCGCCGTCGACGGGGATCGTGATGCCGGTGATGAAGTCCGACGCCGCCGATGCGAGGAACACCGCTGCGCCGCCATGATCCTCGGGCAGACCCCAGCGCCCCATCGGCGTTCGCCGCAGGACCTCGTCGTTCATCTCCGGGAAGTTCTGCACGGGCTCGGTCATCGGCGTCGCGATCCAGCCGGGCTGGATGGCGTTCACCTGGAAGGCCGGGGCCAGGTCGATGGCCAGCGTCTTCGTCAGGCCCGCCAGCCCGTGCTTGGAAGCCGTGTACCCGGCGAGTCCCGGCCCCCCGAACGTCGCGTACTCGCTGACGATGTTGATGATCTTGCCCCGCTGCGCTCTGGAGGCGAAGCGCTGGCTCGCCACGAGGGCCGACGTCAGGTTGACGTCGATGACGCGCCGCCATGCGTCTATCGGGTGGCCGGGGGCTGGGGTCCAGTGCGCGATGCCGGCGTTGTTCACGAGCACGTCCAGGGAGCCGAGCTCGTCGACCACACGGTCGACGAGCTCGGC
>JBOGXL010000052.1:0-6826 GCA_050694575.1 Actinomycetota bacterium
CCTCCTGCCCGAACTGGGAGAGGCGCTCCGGGCGTTTGATCGCGTCGTACCAGCCAAGCGGGAAGGAGCTCGCCCGCGCGCCGGTGGGGATCGGGCCGGCGGACGCCGGTGCCGCAGTGGACGCCATGGCGACCACAAGCAGCAGCCCAAGGAAGCGGTGTTTCACCCCCACTCGCGAAACACGATACCGATTCAGGAGGCCGAAGCCGGCGCAGCCGGCGGCTTCGGCTCGGCTCCCTTGCTTTCCAGCCAGCGGATCTTGGCTAGGAACCTTCCGGTGCCGGAGGGGGATTGGACCCTTATCTAGGGCCACCCATGGTCCTCAGGGCGGAGCTTTCGCTGATTGCCCAGCGTTGGGAGCCTGAACCCAGTGCCGGGGCTGAGCGTTATCGAGGCATGACGACCGCTTCGCGAGTGAGTTGGCTATTGGCGGTCTTTGTACTTGCGACCTTCACCCCGGGTGTGGGATTGAAGGTGTTCGTAGCCTTCCGGGTGATGTCGCGTCCATGAGGAGCTGCGACACTCTGCGGTCGTTTGACGTCCTGTCGGACTTGAAGGATGCGGACGCCTTAGCGGTGGCTCGTGTACAGAGGGAAATCGTCCGCCGGCACGATCCGTCCGCGGCCGGTTACACCGACTTCGAAACGGAAGACCTGGACATCCGAGCGATTTACACGCGTGAGGTCGAGTTGGCCGTGGAAGACGTCGTTGTGGGTGTGAACCTCACACGCGATCCCTTCTTGGTCCAGGACGCGAGGCGGGAGGAGCGCGACGGGACGGACAGTCGGTGGCAGATCTGCGGAGAGACTTGGCTCGAGGAGGGTGACCGGGTTCTGATCGCGCTGGATGTGTCGGCGCGCGACGGCAGGACACCCATCACTCACACGAGCGACTCGGTCTTCTTCCTGAGAGGCGGCCAGGTGGTCGATACGGACAGAACCAACGCGACGATCCGTCAGCTAGAGAGACTTTCAGAGACCGAGCTCATCGGCACATTGAGGCGAGAGCTTGGCTGAGATTTCCCGTGTCGGAGGACCAATCGCAACCAAGGGCCTTCGAGCCTTCCGTCTCCGAGGGGAGATCCTGCTCGCGGGGTGATGCTCAGAGTTGGTCGGGCCACGTGCGGCGGAACCCTGCTGGGGTAAGAATCCTGATCCGACCGTGCCGCTTCAGGTCGAGCAGGTCGGAGTCGCCGGTGACGATGAACTCGGCCTCGCCTGCCTGTGCGGCGGCGAGAACCTCGTCATCGTCCGGGTCTCGGCAAACTCTTGGCACCTCAGTCGGCTCGACGACATCGGCAAGCGCCTCGACTTCAGAACGTGTCGCGCGGGCCGCGGCCCGGCTGAACTCGAACTTCTCGCAGAGCACGTCCTCGAACTCATCCATGAGAGCTGGGCTCGTGACGAGGTCGATCTCGCCCCGCAGGGCACTCAAGAGGAGGCGCCGCGGGATGCCGCCGAAGAGCACGGCTGAGATCAAGACGTTCGTGTCAAGAAGGCCCTGCAACTAGCGCGCGCGCGTCCGCCGACGCTCCTTGACAATACGGGCTACGTCCCTAACGGTAACATCTGCCGTCGCGGCGGCCTTGCGGCTGTAGGCAAAGATCTGCTCCCACCGTTCTTGCCGATTCAGGTATTGACGCAGCGCCTCGCGGACGAGCTCGCTTCGACTGCGACCTTCGACGCGCGCCTTCCGATCGACTTCGCGCGCTAGCCTCGGCGGCAAGGAGATGGTCATCGTTCGTTGGTCCACGGCGTGCCTCCTGTAACAACCCTTGTTACAAGGGTATGGGATCGGGTGGCCTCGTCAAACGCTCCTCCCGTAGGGGTTCAACTCGACGTGTCGGAGGGGGGACTCGAACCCCCACCCTCGGTGAAGAGGACTAGGCCCTCAACCTAGCGCGTCTGCCAATTCCGCCACTCCGACGACGGCCCCCAATGATACGACGGTGCCCGCGGCTCCTAGCGTCCGAACCAACGTCGCTGCAGGGCCCGGAGCTTCCCATTGGCCTTCAGCTTCTCCAGCGCTTCGTTCACCAAGGTGATGAGGCCGTGGTTGTTGGGTGCCGCGGCCAGGACGTACCGATCCGGCGTCTCGATGGTGTCCGTCACTGCGAGGTCGTTCACTCCGGCCACCGCGTGCTCGACGGCGGGAAGGTCGTCGATCGCGGCATCGATCGCCCCTTCGCGAACCGCGGGCGCGAGGTCGTCGGATGCCTCGAGCCGGACGATCCTCGTCCCGGCCTCGAGATGTTGCCGGAGCCATGCTTCGCCCCGGCTCCCTCGTACGACACCTATCGCGCGTCCGGCGAGATCGCCCGAGTCGGCTACGGGCGGCTGGTCGACGGCCTTGGTGAGCAGGCCGAGATGCGCCGGAAGGTACGGCTCGGACAAGCAAACCTCACTTCGCAGCCGCGGACGGTCGATCAGTGCCGAAGCGGCGAGGTCGTGCCGCTCGGCGAGCAAGCCCGGGATCAGTGCCCCCGACGTGCGGTTCACGAGCAGTACCTTCAACCCGAGCTGGTCGGCTATCGCGTCCGCCAGCTCGACATCGAAGCCGGCCGGCTCCCCGGTCTCCGGATGGTCGAAGGCGAAGGGCGGGAACGCGAAGTCCGTCCCTACGGTCAGCACGTCCGGACGGATCAGGCGCACAGCCTGACCGCGACAGGTGGGTTCGTCCATCGGTGTGCACGCCGCAAACGAGAAAACGAGGACGGCCAAGAACAGCGCGAAGAGTCGGGATCGCAAGGAAACGATGGTATGCCGCCTGCCGTATGTCGCGGTACGCTAAGCCGTCCTCTATGCAGCGGAAACGCGGCCTTAGGCTCGGTCGGCCGTTCGGATCCCCGCTCCTCGTCCATCGGTCGTGGTTGGGAGCCGGCGCGCTGTTGATCGTGCATCTCGCGTTCACGATGTTCGGTGCGGAGTCCTTGCCACTGGCCATCGCCCTCGGGACGGCCGCCGTGGCCGGCGTGTTCGTCTCGGTGGTCGTGCACGAGGCTGCGCACGAGCTCGCTCGCCGCCGGATCGGCGTCCACACCGAGGACGTGACCCTCTTCGTCTTCGGCGGCGTTCCTCGAACGCTGACGGAGACGGCGCGACCGCGTGACGAGGTAACCGTCGCGCTGGCCGGGCTGGTAACCACCGGAGCGGTGGCCGCCGGATGCTTCGTCGGTGCGGATTACCTGACCGGGAACGTGGACGACGTCGTCAGGATCGTGGCGGTCGCCAACGTGGTCCTCGCCGGCGCGAACCTGCTGCCCGGGCTGCCCTTCGACGGCGGCCGCCTGCTCGCGAGCTATCTGTGGAAGCGCCGCGGTGACCGGGCGGCGGCCGTCCGCACGACGGCTCGGACGGGCGTCGCCTGGGGGGTGGCCGCGGTCCTCAGCGGCGCTTGGTTGACGGTGACGAGCCTGCGCGCCGCGGCCGACGCCGCGCTGGGACTGTGGCTGGTGCTCGTGGGCGTGTTCGTGGTTTCCGAAGCTTCGCGGACGGGACGGAGCGCTCGCGTGGCCGGGATATTGGCCGGAGGCACGGCCGGGAGCTGGGCGCGGCCGTTCGCCGGACGCCTCAAAGGCGAGACGCTCGTCCCCGCCGACGGCGGGCCGTATGCGGTGTCGGATGGGCCACGCCTCGCGGGGATCCTCATGCCGGCTGCGCTCGATGTCGGCCGAGGACGCCCGGCACGAGAAGTGATGATCCCGTGGACGCCGGACATCGCCCTGCCCTCGGATGCGTCGACGGCGTCCATGCTCGAACAGCTGGCGGCGTCGGCAGCGGGAGTGCTGGTGGTGCTCGACCATGGTGGCGTCGTTCGCGGTGTGATCGATACCGACGGCGTGCGCGCGCGCCTGGGAGGCAGCTGATGGCTCGCGTGGTTTTGCGAAATCCACCCCCGCTACGGATGACGGCTTCGTGAGGAAGGTCAAGCCGCTGTACAGGCTCTCCGAACGCGAGACGGCCGCCTACGCGTTCCTCAGCGGCATCGACTATCAGGTCGAGGAGTGCCCGCTCGTCGCCGGCAATACGCAGTTGCGCTACAAGCAGGTGCTCGACGACATCGAGCGTACGTCACCGGGCACGAAGGCCTCCTTCTACCACGGCTTCCTGGAGCGGGGCCGGCCGCACTTCACGGCGTCGAGATGACTTTCGCGCCCGGCGATCTCGTGCTCCTCGTGGACGGGCGCGGCCGGCGATATCTGGTGACGCTCGCGCCGGGCGGCTCGTTCCATTCGCATCACGGCCCGGTACTCCACGACGCGATCATCGGGTCGGAGGAAGGGTCGCTCGTGGAGACGTCGATGGGTCGGCGGATGCGCGCCTTCCGGCCGAGCCTTGCCGACTTCGTGCTGAAGATGCCGCGCGGCGCGCAGGTCGTCTACCCGAAGGACCTCGGCCCGATCCTCATCGAGGCCGACATCTTCCCGGGGGCCCGGGTGCTCGAGGCGGGCACGGGCTCGGGTTCGCTGACGCTCGCGCTTCTCCGCGCCGTCGGACCGAAGGGAACGGTGCACTCCTTCGATGTGCGCGAGGACTTCCATCGGAAGGCGGTCGCGAACATCGAGCGGTTCGTCTCATCAGATCCCAACTACGGAACTCTCGATGCACGCATGGGCGACATGTACGCCGACGAGATCCGTGTGGACGTCGACAGGGTCGTCCTCGACATCACCGAACCGTGGCGCGCGTTGCCTAACGTGAAGCGTTGCCTGCGATCGGGAGGTCTGTTCTGTGCGTATCTGCCCACGGTCCCGCAGGTGCAGAACCTCGTGGAGGCGTTGCGTGGTGGATGGGGGATGGTGCGCACGTTCGAGACCATCCAGCGCGGATGGACCGTCGATGGACTCTCGGTCCGGCCCGACCACCGCATGGTCGCCCACACCGCTTTCCTCGTCGTCGCGCGCAAGCTGGCGCCCGACGCCGGACGAAACGATGCCTGACCTCGCGTCGATCCCGGTGGGGACGCCGGTCGTGGTGGGCGCCCGGACGGTTCCTATGCCCGCGCTGGGTCCGGGCGACCGTGTCATCGCCGTCCACGCCACGGGCGACCTGCTCGTCGTGCCCAAGGCCGACGACGACGTCGTCCGACAAGCGGTAGGCCGGGCGTCCTCGGCATTCCACGCGCTCGCCCACGTCACCGACGAGCAGATCTCGCAGTTCTTCCGGACGTTCTCCGATCGCCTCGCCGAAGACGCCTTGTGGGGGGCTGTGGCCGAGGCGAATCAGAGCGACGTCGAGCGCGCGCGCGACGCGGGCCGGCCGTTGGGACGGCTCGTGGCGAGCGAGAAGATGCGGGAAGCGATGATCGACGGCCTGCGTGGATGGGCCAAGGCTGCGTCACGGCGCGGTGAGGTCGTCGAGCGCCGCGTGTCCGGCGACTGGACGGTCGAACGCCGCCGTGCACCGCTCGGGGTCGTCGCCTTCGTCTTCGAAGGACGCCCGAACGTTTTCGCCGACGGAGCCGGAGTACTCCGCAGTGGGAACGTATCGGTGATGCGCATCGGGAGTGACGCGCTGCGCACGGCGGAAGCGATCGAATCTGTCGCGGTGGCGCCGGCCCTCGACGCTGCCGGCCTCCCCGATGGTGCCGTCACGCTCGTGCGGTCGCGGGCACACGCCGCTGCGCACGCGCTCTTCACGATGCCGGACGTCCGTCTCGCCGTCGCGCGTGGATCAGGACCGACGACGGCGTTGCTCGGTTCCATCGCGGCGCAACACGGGATCCCCGTGTCGCTCCACGGCACGGGCGGCGCGTGGTTGTACATCGCCGAGGATGCGCCGGCAACGACCACGGCGAACGCCATCGTCCACTCGCTTGACCGGAAGCTCTGCAACACGCTCAACACCATCGTCGTGGCCGCTCGACGCGCACACGAGGTGGTTCCTCTCGTTCTCGAGACGCTGGCGAAGCGGGATCCGCACACGCGCGTCCACGTCGCGGCCGGCTCGGAGCACGACGTGCCGCCGGAGCTCTTCTCTCGCCGAGTGCCGGTTCGGCGCGACGGCGGGGAGGTAGTCGAGCCGCAGATTGACGTCGTGCCCGTCGAGGAGCTTCGTCGCGAATGGGGATGGGACACCACTCCGGAGGTGTCGCTCGTCCGCGCCGCCGACGATGAGGACGCTGCGCAGCTCATCAACAGCTACAGTCCTCGGTTCGTCGCATCGATCATCACGGCCGATCCGGAACGGTTCGAACGCTTCTACGAACGCGTCGATGCCCCCTACGTCGGCGACGGCTTCACGCGATGGGTAGACGGGCAGTGGGCTTGGGATCGCCCGGAGCTCGGTCTGTCGAACTGGGAGCGGGGGAGGATCCTCGGGCGCTCGGGCATCCTCGCCGGCGACGACGTCTTCACGCTTCGCGACGTCTTCCGTGATACCGCCGGCGAGGCGCAGCAGTCGCGCTAGCGACGCGGTCGAGCGCGCTCGGCCTCCTCCTACTGCTGGGCCAAAGGGCGGCGCGGGCGCGGGGGTCGCCGGTGGGGCAACATGTGGGTGCGACTTCGCCCGGAAGGAGGAGCACCGATGGACTTCGCCCTCACCGAGGAGCAGCGTGAGCTGCAGAAATGGGCTCACGACTTCGCCGAGAACGAGATCCGGCCGGTAGCGGCCGAGTACGACGAGACCGAGGAGTTCCCCTGGCCCGTCGTGCGTAAGGGCGCCGAGATCGGCCTGTACGGGTTCGAGCTGTACGCCAATCACCAGGCCGACACGACCGGCCTGTCGCTGCCGATCATCATGGAAGAGGTCTGCTGGGGCTGCGCCGGCATCGGCCTCGCGCTCTTCGGGACCGGACTACCGCTGTCGGCATTGGCGGCGGCGGGTAC
>JBOGXL010000053.1:0-10583 GCA_050694575.1 Actinomycetota bacterium
GCCTAGCTCAACAGGTTCTAGTCCTTGCGTGCTTCGCTCAGAAGGAGACCCGTTCCGAAGAGCACGTGGACCGTCGAGAACCCGGCTCCCACCGACTCTTCGATGTGCTCGCGGTCGCCGATGAGGAAGTCCGAGACGAAGCCCGTGAAGAACAGGGCGATGAAGAGCGCCACGCCGTTCACGGCCACGGCCTGGCCGGCCCGGATGAGCCGTTGCTGGCGGCTGAGACCCGTCTGGCCTCGGAGGTGCGCCGTCAGCGACAACGCCCAGCCGATGGGCAGGAGCAAGAAGAACCAGGCCGAGACGAAGTACCCGAGCGGCGGTGTCAGCAAGAAGAGCGCGATGGCCGTCAGAGACAGCAAGCCACGCTCGGAGTCGGGCCTGAACGTCTCCCAGAACGGGATGTGCTCCTCTTGTTTCGCCGTCGCCTTCGTTGCTGTGGCCATCAGATCACTCCTCGCCTAGCGCGGTTGCTGGTCGTTGCGGGGAACGGCAGTGGTGAAGCCGCCCGCCCGCTCGCCCTCCACGAAGTTCGACTGGCCGGCCGGCCGGACGAACCCCGGCTCCCCGCCGAGCTCCGGTCCCGGACGCACCGGGAACTTCGGCTGCGGGGTCACGGCCGCGCGCAAGGCCTCGGGCAAGGTCTCGCCGAGGGCGGCTTGCCCCCGGTAGACCACGGCCACACGCTTGAGCTGCGGGAGCGGGTTCTGCTTCGACTGGATGAAGATCGGCTCGATGTAGAGCAGCTCGCCTTCGACGACGATCGGCGTCGTGTGGCCGCGGATGACGCTCAAGCCCTGCCTGTTCCACAGCGCTATCTGCTGCGAGATGAACGCGTCCTGGTCGATGGCCGCGTCGGCCTGCTCGGGGCCCGGGGAGAAGCGGCCCTTCGGGATCTGCAGCGCCGTGAGCTTGCCGTAGTCGTTGCCTTCCATGTACGCGGTGACGATCGCGCGGACGTTCAGCGCACCCTCCGGGGTGAAGATCATCGACATGGAGAACTGGTTGGGTCGCTCCGACTCCGGCAGCACGCCACCGGTCGGCGCGATCCAGTAGTACGGCTCCATCGAGAAGGTGAGCGACTCCCCCTCCTCGATGATCGGACCCTTGACCTCGTCGCCGTCGTCCCACATGTCTTCCTGGTTGAAGTACTGCAGCGCCTGGCGCTGGTGGTAGAAGACGTACAGGTCGTCGAACTGCAGGTGGAAGAGCTGCGGCGGGTACTGCACCTGCTCCTTGAGCGCCGTCGGCATCGACGCCTTCTCCTTGAACAGGGCCGGGTAGACCTTCTGCCAGGAATCGACGACGGGCTCGTTGTTCCACTTGTAGAGGTTCACCTCGCCGCTGAAGGTGTCGATGGTCGCCTTGACCGTGTCCTTCACGTAGTTGACCTTCTGCCACGGCCGCGGCTTCGTCGTCCGGACGTCGGCCTTGTCACCGAGGTCGCCCCACATCGAGTAGGGGTAGCGGTCGGCCCACGTCATCCCGTTGACCATCCAGTGGATGTTCCCGTTGGCCGCGCCGACGACCGCGTACGGGTCCGTGTCGTACCACAGGAACGGCGCGACGTGCTCGAGACGGTCTATGGGCTTACGGAAGTAGTGAACACGGGTCTCGTCATCGATCAGGTCGCTGAAGACGAGGTCGAGCAGCGTGCCGGTGCGCCAGCCGATCACCGCTCGCTTGAGGATCGAGTCCATCCTGACTCCGGCGCCCGTCGGCTCTCCGCTGACCTCGGCCCGGCCCTCATCCGTCGGACGGTCGAGCTCCCGGATGTTCTGCGCGTTGCTGAACGCCACGGTTTGGTCGGAGGCCTCCCCGTAGTAGACGGCCGGGTTGGGCTGCTCGAGCTGGGGGAACCTCGAGCGAATCGGGATGCCCCGGGTGGCGTAATTCGGCGAGCCGTCGCTGGTTGCTTCGGCGACCGGTGTCATGACTACGCCGTGGCCACGGGTGAATAGCAGTGAACGCTGACCCCACAGGTAGAGCCAGGGTTGCGGGTCGTCCAGTGGCGTCTCACGGACGGCGCCGGCGAACAGGCGCGGCTGCCCGTTGATCATGTAGCGCATCGTGTCGACGTCTTCGAAGCCGTAGTACGGACGCAGCTTCTCCTGCTGCATGAACGAGTCGAGCGTGGGCCCGTAGACCTTCGTGTCGCCGTCGGTCAGGGCGATGCGCTCGCGGTGCTGCACGTCCAGCTGGTTCTCGAGGTAGGAGGTGTAGCCCGGCCACAGCGGGACGTTCTGGATGGTCGGGCTCGCCAACAGCTTGTTGATGTCGGCCGGCGGATCCTCCGGGCCCTTGGGGATGAACGATCGGATCTCGACGTTGTCGGTGCCGTAGGCCTTGTTCGTGGCGTCGAGGTGACGCTGGATGTACGGAAGGTTGATGACCGGCTCGTTGGGAGTGACCTTCGTCTCGTCCCGCAGCGCGACGAAGCTGCGGAAGGCCAGGTCGAGCCCGAAGCCGGGCAAGAAGACGAGCAGCAGCGCGGCAGCCGAGATCCGGCGCCGCCATCCGGGCTCGCCGGTGACGACGCTGTGGTTCAAAGCTCGCAACGTGAAGAACACGCCGAAGGTCATGAAGAGGAAGGCCAGCATCTCCACCGTGAACGCGTTGACCGAGGAGAAGAACCCCGTCACGTCCACGTATTCGGCCCCCACCGCGATGTTGGACTCGAGGTTGTCCTTGATCGGAACGCTGTACCGCGAGAGCCACGCACCGGCCGAGAGCAGGACGCCGAGGTAAGCGAACGTGGTGAGGGTGGCCGGCGTCGAGATCGTCCCGAGGAATCCGATGAAACGGTTCATCCCCACGGGCAGATCGCGATCACGTTCGCGCGTCATGTAGGCGTAGGTGGCGGATGAGATGAGCGCGACTATGCCGAGGAACGTGAGGAGGTTCAGCGTCGCCCAGAGAGCCGGGAGCTTGAAGAGGTAGAAGCTGATGTCGTAGTTGAAGACGGGGTCGGCCTCGCCGAAGGTCGTCGAGTTCAGGGCGAGCAGGTACGTGCGGTACATCCCGGCGAAGCCGTAGCCGCCGAGCAAGCCCATCAGTGCGCCGACCACTACTGCTCGACGCCGAGCCACACGCGAGAGCGGATGTGCCAACGCAGGAAGAGCTATCGCGGCGGTGAAGAGCACGGCACCTATGAGGAACAGGACGAGACCCGTCTTGAAGTTCGTCCAGAAGACGCTCTCCAGCCCGATGCTGTCGAGGAACCAGACGTCCATCAGCACCCGCGAGCCGCGCTCCAGGAGGAAGTAGATGACGGCGATCCACGCGATGACGAAGGCGCCGGCAACGAGTCGCCGCGTTTCCGGCGCCTGTGGGAGGGCGACCTTCGGCAGGCTCGGCTCCGCCTGACGGGCCCTCTGCATGGTTCGGGTGCCCCGTTGTACCGTCCGCATGTGCCTTGGCTCCTTCTCTAGTCCCGGGTCAGACCCGCGCCGGCTCGCGCCTCGACGGGGTCGCTCTCGTTTCGCCCTTGAACAGCTCGAGGACGCGACCGATGTTCGTCTCGACGCCCTTACCGAAGACCAGAGCCCCGAAGACGATGCCGCCGGCGACGTACCGCAGCAGGTTCACGACTATCGAAACGGTTCCCGCGGCAGCGAACCCCGCGCCCACGGTGTACATCGACAGCGAGAATCCCCACTCGAACTGGCCGATCCCGCCGGGTGACACCGGGATGCGCCGGGCGATGGCACCTCCGAGGATGCCGACGAGGACCACCTGGAACTCGAGGTTGAGCAGGACGAAGTCCGATGTGAAGGCCTGGGCGATCCAGTACGCCGCCGTGACTTCCAAGCCGAAGGCGGCGATGGAGAGGAGGAGCAGCCACGCGAGGCGTCCCGGCTGCTGGGCAAGCAGACTCAACGCAGACTTCGCCGCTCGGAACGTGGTTTCGCCTTCGGCGCGGTTCCGGACGGCCGTTCGTCGGAACAGATACGCGACGAACAGGATGATCACCGGCCAGACGATCGCGGACATCCAACCCGTGACGCCGAGCAATCGCCAGGCCAGGAGCGTGAAGACCGCGATCTCGATGATGCTGAAGATCTCTGTCATGAATACCGCGAGTGCGGCCCTGTCCAGCGGTGCGCCCTGGCCCTGAAGCGCCGATGCGGTGGCGACGTTGCCGAGGCCGAACGGGAAGAACCGGTTCACGTTGTCGCCGTACAAGAACGCGCGAGCGTGCGAACCGAAGGGTCCGTCGATGCCGACCGACCGCGCGAAGCTGTGGAACTGCACACTCTTCACCAGGAAGATCAGCAGGAACCCGCCGATCGCGAGCACGAGCATCAGCCAGTCGATCGGCTCCCGGGCTTCGAACTGGAACTCGAGCGCCGGAGCCCTGGAGATGATCGACGTGTCGCCGTCGGTGAAAGGGACTATCCCCGCGCGGTTGAGCAGCGTCAGCAGGCGCGAGAACGCGAGGATGTTCCACCCACCCGCGCGCACGACCAGCGCATAGACGACGACTACGGCCAACAGGTAGGAGAAGACGAACGGGCCGGTCAACCCTTGCCTGGCCACCTCCCGGATCGCCGACGTCGCTCTGGTTCTGGCTCGCTTGGACATTCAGCCTCCTGGCAGGTTGCTCTCAGCCGATTCTCAGGGAGGGGGCAGACTTACCCCTGGACGAACGCCTGCCCCTACTTCATTCGCCCAGAGTTCTACCAGAAGGTCCATGCGGGAGCCAGTCTCCCAGAGCCCGTTGTGGAGCCGGGCTCAGGCGTGCTCGGAGCGCTGCCGGCGGAGCTCGGCCCCCTCCGGCGCGATGAAGTCCTCCGTCATCAGACGGGCGACCTCGTCGGGGTACTGCACGGGAGGCGACTTCATGAAATACGCGCTCGGCCCGACCAGGGCTCCTCCCACGCCACGTTCCAAGGCGAGCTTGGAGCACCTGATGGCGTCGACGACGACGCCGGCCGAGTTCGGCGAGTCCCAGACCTCGAGCTTGAGCTCGACCGACATCGGCGCTCCGCCGAACCCGTGACCCTCGATGCGGATCTGCGCCCACTTGCGATCCTCGAGCCAGGGAACGTGATCGGACGGCCCGATGTGGATGTTGTAATCGTCGATCTCCTGGGAGACGTTCGACCGCACGGCGTTGGTCTTGGAGAGCTTCTTCGAGGCGAGCCGCTCGCGCTCGAGCATGTTGCGGAAGTCCATGTTGCCGCCGAAGTTCAGCTGGTACGTGCGGTCGATGGTGATCCCGCGGTCCTCGAAGAGCTTGGCGAGCTGGCGGTGCACGATCGTCGCCCCGACCTGCGCCTTGATGTCGTCGCCGACGATAGGCAGGCCTGCCTCCTTGAAACGGCGCTCCCACTCGGGGTCGGAGGCGATGAAGACCGGGATGCAGTTGACGACCGCGACGCCGGCCTCGAGCGCCTGCTCGACATAGTGGCGAGTGGCGAGCTCCGAGCCGACCGGGAGATAGCTGACGAGGACGTCCACACCGCGCTCGCGCAGCGCGGCCGCGACGTCGACGGGTTCGGCGGGTGATTCGGTGATCTCGGCCCGGTAGAACTGGCCCAAACCGTCCAGGGTCGGGCCGCGGAGCACCGGAGCGCCGAGCTTGCCCACGTCGGCGAACCGCATGGTGTTGTTCGGCGCGCTGAAGACGGCCTCCCCGAGGTCGCTTCCGACCTTGTTGGCGTCGACGTCGAACGCGCAGGCGAATTCCAGATCTCCGACGGCATATCCACCGAGCTCGTTGTGCATGAGACCGGGGATCGGGTCGTCGCCCCGGGCGTCCCTATAGAACTCGACACCTTGGACGAGCGACGACGCGCAGTTCCCCGCTCCGACGACCGCTATGCGTACCTTGGACACGAACTACCCCCTTGTCGGCCGGCGGCGCCCGGCTCTGCGTTCGGAGGGCGAGCCTCCCCGAGCCCCCCGGGCCGCAGCGCGTTCCTGATCGATGAGACCTTCGAGCCACCGGATGTCCTGCTCTGTTGTCTCCACGCCGTGATCGACGAGGGATCGCGAGTACGCGTCCATCCGCTCCTGCGTGGCGCGCAGGCTCTCCTTGAATTCGGTCAGCTTCTCCTCGAGGTACGCCTTGCGGTGCTCGAGGAGACGGAGACGAATCTCTTTCGGGAGGTACTGGAAGAAGGCGAAACGCGTCTGGAACCTGTCGGTGTCGTACACGGCTCCGTGCTCGAGCTGCTCGAAGAAGAACGTCTCGCCCGCCGGGGTGATCTCGTAGACCTTGCGCCGCCGTCGGAGCGTCAGCTGCGACTTGGTGGACTCGGCCGCCTTGCGACGCCGCCGCGGTTTCGCTTCCCCCGGGCGCTCCTGGACGAGGCCGGCGAAGCGCAGACGCTTCAGGCATGGGTAGAGCGAGCCGTACGAGACCGCGTAGAGCGGCCCGAGCGTGAAGCTCACCCGCTTCTGCAGCTCGTAGCCGTGCATGGGCCCCTCCTTGAGGAGGCCGAGGACGGCGAGCTCGAGGGAAGATGTCCTCATAGGATCACTCGATATATCGACTCGATATATCGATTAACCATGATAGCCCGGCTCGTGTCAAGGCCTCGCCGGTGACTGTTTGCCCGGCCCTCGCGGCTCATGGAAAATAGCCGCACGATGCCGGGTGGACGTCTCGTCGGTACCGGAAGCTCCCACGTCGACTACTCCCTCGCCCGGCGATCGGTCCTCGTGGCCTTCCGCTCCGGCCGGGTGTCCCGGCTGGATATCTGCGATGCGCATCCCGATCTCATCCGCGCCGCGCGCTCGATGGGTGAGGCGACGACCCTCCAATGTCCGATCTGCGACACCGGGAGCCTCGTGCTGGTGTCCTACGTCTTCTCCGATGAGCTCCCGAAACGTGAGAACGGGCGGACCTGGCCGCGCGACGACCTCGCTCCGCTGCTCAAGCTCGGTGAGGTGCGTCTGTACACCGTTGAGGTCTGTCCGGGCTGTTCGTGGAATCACCTGCGCTCGCAGCTGACCATGGGCCGGGGGCGAAGGCGCGCTCGGCGCGGCAGCCGCGCATCGACCTGATCGAGGAGCCATCGGCTCCTGCACCCCGCGGTGAGGCATGAAGCCTGAGCGTGCCCGAGCTGCGCTCGCCGGCGGTGCGCTCGGCGCGTGCATCGTGGGACTCACCGGGGTGGACGCCGGCATCCTCTGGATCGTGACGGGCGTCTTCACGCTCCGGTCGGTGACCCGATCCGCGCCCGGTCTGGCGTGGGGCATCGCTTGCATGGGTGTGGGTCTGCGTTGGGGGAGCTTCGCCGTCGGCGACCTCGAGACGGCCACGAGGTTGTTCGGGGCGACGGTGATCGCCGGCGGGCCGGTAGCCCGCATCGGCATGACCGCCGCCCTCGCGGGCGCAGTGATGGACGAAGCCCGCCGGGGGGGCCTGCGCGCCGACTCTTGGGTCGACCGCGGAGCGGCGTTGGTGGCTCTCGTCGTGCTCGTCCCGCTGTTCCTGGTCGAAGGAGCCTCGAGCGACCCGATCCTCGCGGGCGTCTGGGCCGTGGCGGCAGCCGCCACGCTTCTGGCGGGCCTGGCCCTGCACCCCGTCGCCAAGCGGCTGCCTTCGTGGGTCCCTCTGCCCGTCGTCGTGGCGGGGGTCGCCGCGGCCGTGGTGGCCGCATGACGCTTCTGCTCCTGGGGCTCGGGGCGGGCTTCGCAGCGGTAGGCACGCGCGCCGCCGCTCTGCCATTCGTCGCTGCGGCGGTGTTCGCATCGGCGGGCAGCTGGATGCCGGCCATGGGGACGTGGGCGGCGGCGACCGCCCTCGGGTTCGTCGGTCTGCGCGGGTCGCCTCGCCGCCTGGCTCTCCCGGTCTTGGGAGCCGCGGCTGCGCTCGGTGTCGGGTCGGCTCGGAACACGGCGGTCGTCGGGGCACTTTGGGTCCTGGGGACGGTTGCGGCGGTCGTGTCCAGGGGTGGCAGCCCGGACGCCGGCCGGTGGGCCCTGACGGTGTGCGCTGCCGACGTACCATTCCTCGGAGCGGTCGTCTGGACGGCCGGCCGCATCGGTTTCCAGGGGTGGCCGCTGGAGCTCGACGGCGTCGCCTTGATCCTTCTCCTGACGGCGGCGGCTGTGAGGGCACCGCTGGCTTCGGGTCCACAGGATTCCCCGGAGGCGGGCCTGCTGCCCGTCCGCGTGCAGACCTTCGTCGTCCTCGGACTGGTTTTGGGGACGGCATCGCCGGACCGCGCCTTCCTCGTCGCTGCAGCGCTCGTCGCTGGGGCGGGGTTCGCGTTGGGAGGGACCTTTCGGCCCCCCCGGAGCCGTGACGCCGTCCAGGAGGCCGCCCTTGTTGCTCTCGTCCTGAGCATGGGCGCGCTGGGGTGGGTCCCCCTTGGTTGGGAGTGGGCCGCGCTCGCCGGTGGCACTCTCATCCATCACTTGAGGTTGAGACTAGGGTTCGGTTCGTGGGGCTCTCTAGCTGCGGTTTTCCTGTGCAGCGGCGGCGTCTTGTTGCCCTTCCTGCCAAGCCTTCTAGTTGGACTCGAGGGTTCCCTCCGAGCCGATGACTTGGTCAAGGTTGGTGTGCCGCTGGCGCTTCTCGCCGGTTTGGTCGCCCGCTCGACGCACGACGACCCGGACGTGGTGCGTCAGAGGGCGCCGGGGAGATGGGAGCTGGCCTCGGCGGCCGTGGTGGTCTGCGCTTCGGCGGTGGCGAGCTTGTGGGCACCGATCTTCACGATCCCGTCGGGCGCCGCCGCCGACGGTGTTGCGTGGCCGCCGGCCTGGTCGGTGGCGGGTTTGGTGGTGCTGGTCCTGTTGGCCGGTACGGCCGGAGGTGTTCGCGCCGCCCCCGGCTCGGTCACCGTGCCCGCCCGTTCGTTGCCCGACCCCCGCCTTCCGGCACGCTGGGCGGGCGACGGGGCGCTGGTCGGCGCTCAGGCGGGCCTCGGGGCGGTGGCGGTAGGTGTCTGGGTGCTCGGGACCTTGCGAGGGTTCCTGTGAGTGAAAGCCCTTGTCGCACGGCGTGATCCGACCCCGGCCAGGGGTTTTTGACCTGCGCCTAGCCGCTGGTTAGCCTGGATGTGCATGGGGCCAGGGCTCCGTGTGCTGTGTTGTCCCCGATGAGTGGTGCGTCGGTATCAGCGGGTATGAGAGGGGCGACTTGAAGCTACTCGTGAGAACCGCGATCCTGCTGGCGGCGGCCGGCGGCTTCGTGGTGGCCCTCTCGCTTGTGGCTTCGGCGGACGTCGTCGAGCCCTCGTCGGCCTACCAGCCCGCTTCGACGGCCCTGCTCGAGGAGAGTCACAGCACACAGGTTGCTACGGGGCTTCCTGCCGAGGGAGCGGTGGCACCGCAGGCAACGGGAGAGATCTCCCCCGACGCGGAGGCCCGCGTCGAGCCGGCACCGGCGACACCACTCCCAGAGCTGCAAGTGGGGCCGGCTGCGTCGCACATCGTGCGCGCGGAGCCGGCTAGTGAGTCCGTGGTCGAAAAGGCCGTGCGCCCATTGGGTGCCGGACTCGAACGGATCGGTTCGTACCTCGCTCGGGTGGTCAGCGCCTGCCAAGAGGCGGCCAGCTCGGGAGCCGGAGTCCCGGTTCTTGCGCTGGCGGTGCTCAGCGTGGCGGCTGCCTTCGACCGGCGCCGGGTCCTGGGGGCCCGGACGGCCACAGACGAGGACGCGCCGGAACTCCTCTATGCCTCGGAGGTCATAGCCCCGGGATAGAGAGCGGATCTTTGCCCCGCTGCCGGGATCGCGCGTAGCGCGCCCTGTGAGCGGGGGCAAACGCTTCCGTCGATGTTGTGAAAGGAGCAAGTAGAGATGAGCAAGAAGATTCGAGTGCTGTTGGTCACCGGCTTCGCGGTGCTCTTCGGCCTCGGTCTCTCGGGATCGGCGTTCGCGCTCTTCCCCGAGATGCCGGGCGGAGACCCGGAGGCCAACGGTGGCATCCAGGCGCCTGCGGTCAACGAGCTCGGCAACGACGAGCACAGCGGGTGTGTCCGGGACCTGCTCGACCTACCGGCCATCGAGGCGTGTGAGGACGCGGAAGGTCGCGTGGTCATGGACCTGCCTGCCCTCAACCTCGTCGGTCCGGAGGCCCCGAAGAAGCTGCCGGTGACCGGCGTGAACGTCGGCGACCTCGCAGCGATCGGCTCGGCCACGTTGGCGGCGGGCTTCGCCCTCACGCGGCGCGTGCGGGCGGCGCTGGCCAGCTAGCACCAGGCAACGTCAAAGAGGGGCCCGGAAACGGGCCCCTCTTTTTCGCAAGGATCGCCCGAATGCCATCTCCGTAATTCGAGCCGAACGGATTCCCTGTAATTCGTTGACCGGGATTTGACCTGCACGTAGAATCCCTGGAGTGGGTTCGGGTGGCGACTGTTAAGTGTTGCGGAAAGGAGTCATGCAATGACGAAGAGGTTCCGCGCGTTGATCTTGGGCGTTTTCGTGGCGGTTTTCGCGTTCGCGCTGGGCGGATCGGCTTTCGCTCAGACGGGGGACCTCCCGCTGGATGCCCATGAGGATTGTGTCGAGAACGTGATGGATCTTCCGGCTCTCAACGTCTGCAAGGACGCCCAGGGCCGTCACATCCTCGACCTGCCCGCGATCGGTGCTCTCCGCGAGCCGGCCACGCCGAAGCCGGCGCCGG
>JBOGXL010000054.1:0-9286 GCA_050694575.1 Actinomycetota bacterium
CACGACCTTCGTCGCCGCGTCGATGCCGTGCTCGTCGGCTCGATGACGGTGGTCCGCGACGATCCACTGCTCACATATCGGCCGGCCGGTCGGCCGACCCCTCAGCCGCTGCGCGTGGTGATAGACGGGAGCGGGCGAACGCCGACGAATGCTCGTGTCTTGAACGACGACGCGCCCACACTCATCGTGACGAGCGAGACGATAGGCGACGAGCACGTCGACGCATGGCGAGCGGCGGGGGCCGAGGTGGTTCGTGTCGCGGCTGGCGAAGGCGGCATAGACGTCGGTGCGGCGCTGCGTGTGCTCGGGGAACGCGGCGCATGTCACGTGCTCGTCGAAGGTGGACCGACCATCGCCGCGTCGTTCGCCGAGCGCCATCTGGTCGATCGTCTCGTTCTGTACCTGGCACCGAAGATCCTCGGTGGCGACGCTCCGGGCATGTTCGTCTCGGGCCCGAAGACGCTCACCGACGCCTGGAAGCTGCGGATCGACAACGTCCGGAGCATCGGAGACGACATCTGCGTCGTCGCGACTCCGGAGGGTTCGTGATGTTCACGGGGATCGTCGCCGACCGCGGAGAGATAGTGAAGGTGGAGCCCGGCGGCGCAGACCTCTGGATCCGGTCGGGCGTGCTCGGCGATTGTTCGATAGGCGCGTCGGTTGCCGTCGATGGCGTGTGCCTCACCGTCGTCGACCTGGACGGCGAGGTGTGCCGCTTCGACGTGTCCGCCGAGACCGTTGCGCGGTCCACGCTCGGGACGAAGGAGCCGGGCGACCACGTCAACCTCGAACGTCCGCTCCGCGCAGGTGATGAGCTCGGTGGGCACATCGTCCAGGGCCACGTGGACGCCGTCGGCACCGTTGAGGCCGTGGCTCCGGATGGGCAAGGCAGCCGCCTCGTCGTCTCGGCCCCCGCCGCGCTGATGCGCTACGTGGTGGAGAAGGGCAGCGTGACCATCGACGGTGTGAGCCTGACGGTGAGCGCGTTGGGGGAGGCGGAGCTCGAGGTCGCGTTGGTGCCGCACACGCTCGACGTGACGACGCTCGGCGCGATGAAGGCGGGTCGGAAGGTGAATATCGAGGTCGACGTGCTGGCGAAGTACGTGGAAAAGCTGCGGGCGGACAACTAAGGCATCCTAGGAGGAGACATGCCCTTTACGACCGTGGACGACGCGATCGCTCGTATCCGCCGCGGTGAGGTGCTCATCGTCGTCGACGACGAGGACCGCGAGAACGAGGGTGACCTCACGATGGCCGCTGCGCGGGTCACTCCCGAGGCCATCAACTTCATGATCCGTCACGGCCGAGGGCTCGTTTGCGTCCCTGTCGAAGCGAAGCGGCTCGATGAGCTCCACCTCGAGCCTATGGTCGCGCAGAACACCTCGTCCCACGAGACCGCTTTCACCGTGTCCATCGACCACCGAAGCGTTACGACGGGCATCTCGGCCCACGAACGGTCCGTGACCATACAGAAGGTCCTCGACCCTATGGCGCGTCCGTCGGACTTCATCCGTCCCGGCCACGTCTTCCCGTTGCGCGCGAAGGAAGGCGGGGTCCTCCGCCGGGCCGGCCACACGGAAGCGTCCGTCGATCTTGCCCGCATGGCCGGGTTCCCGCCGGCGGGGGTGATCTGCGAGGTCCTGAACCAGGACGGTTCGACGGCGCGGCTCCCACACCTCGAGAGGTTCGCGGCCGAGCACGGTCTCGTGATCGTCTCTATCGCTCAGATCATCGAGCACCGCCGCCGGTCGGAGAAGCTCGTCCGTCGGACGGCCGATGCGATGATCCCGACGCCGTACGGCACTTTCCGCTCGGTCGAGTACGAATCGCTCATGGACGGCCGTTCGCACGTCGCCTTCATCTACGGCGAGCCGGCCGGCAAGAAGAACGTCCTCGTGCGCGTGCACTCCGAATGCTTCACGGGTGACACGTTCGGCTCCCTGCGTTGTGACTGCGGTTCGCAGCTCCGGATGGCGCTTCAGAAGATCGGCGAGGAAGGGGAAGGGGTCGTGGTCTACATCCGCGGCCACGAGGGGCGAGGGATCGGCCTCACGCACAAGCTCAAGGCGTACGAGCTCCAGGAGAGCGGGATGGACACCGTCGAAGCCAATGAGGCCCTCGGGTTCGCCGCCGACCTTCGGGACTACGGGACCGGCGCGCAGATCCTCGTCGACCTCGGCCTCACGACCATCCGCTTCATGAGCAACAACCCGAAGAAGGTCGCCGGGATCGAAGGCTATGGGCTCCGGATCGTCGACTGGGTGCCGTTGCAGACCCAACCGACCGACCACAACATCGCGTATCTCAGAACCAAGCGAGACAAGCTCGGCCACCGCCTGGACCTGCCCGGGAGCTCGGCGGTCACTCCGATGGGAGAGGACGAGGGATGAGCGACGTGATCAAGGGACGGTTCGACGGCAAGGGTCTCCGCGTGGGTGTGGTGACGGCGCGCTTCAACGACGTCATCACCGACAGGCTGACGCAGGGGTGCCGAGACGCACTGGAGCGCTACGGGGTGCGAACCGAGGATGTTAAGTGGGCCGAGGTGCCCGGCTCCCGTGAGCTCCCCGTCGCCTGCAAGTCTCTGGCGCTCACCGGACGCTTCGACGCCGTCATCGCTCTCGGCTGCGTTATACGCGGCGAGACCGTGCACTTCGAGCTTGTCGCGAACGAGGCGTCGCGGGGTCTGGGCCAGGCCGCGGTCGAGACCGGGGTGCCGATCATCTTCGGCGTCCTCGCGACGGAGAACCTCGAGCAAGCCTTCGACCGTGCCGGCGGGAAGATGGGCAACGCCGGTTGGAACGCCGCCGTGTCCGCGATCGAGACGGCGAGCGTACTCGAGCGCCTCGAGAAGGGCACCTCGGAGTAATGCTCCGTCTCGTCCTTCCGAAAGGGTCCCTCGAAGAGTCGACGTTCGAGCTCTTCGACGCCGCCGACCTGGCCTTCCGCCGGACGTCGGACCGCGACTATCAGGGCTCCATCGAGGACCCTCGGATCGCGTCGGTAGCGGTGATCCGGCCGCAGGAGATCCCCCGGTACGTGGAGGAAGGCCACTTCGATCTCGGGATCACGGGCCAGGACTACGTCGCGGAGACCGAGGCCGACGTTGTCGAGGTGGCCACGCTGCCGTACGGCAAGACGTCCACGGCCCGGCCCGTGAAGATCGCGCTCGCTATGGCCATCGACTCGGGCGTCGAGGGTCCCGACCAGTTGCCGCCCGATCTCCGCGTCTCGACGGAGTACGAGAACATCGCCCGGCGCTATTTCGACAAGCTGGGTCTGCCCGTGCGGATCATGCGCTCGTTCGGTTCGAACGAGGCGAAGGTCCCGGACATCGTCGACGCGATAGTCCACAACGTCGAAACGGGTTCGACCCTGAGGCGGAACGGGCTCCGCATAGTCGACGTCCTCATGGAGTCGTGGACGGTTCTCGTCGCCAACCGCAAGACGATGGAGGACGAGACGAAGCGGCGAGCCGTCGAAGAGCTGCACATCCTCCTGGATGGAGCGATCCGTGCGCGCGGACGGGTGCTGGTGAAGCTCAACGTCGCGAAGTCCGAGCTCGAGAGCGTCCTCGAGATCGTTCCGTCGATGAAGGCGCCGACGGTGTCGGAGCTTGCCGGAGGCGGCGCCTACGCGGTCGAGATGGTTGTGTCGAAGGCCGAGATCAACACCCTCATCCCGGAGCTCAAAGCGCGAGGAGCGACCGACATCATCGAGTTGCCCTTGTCGAAGATCGTCCCCTAGGGATGCGCATGGCGGTCTCCTGGACGCTCTGCTACGGTTGCTGGGTTGTGCGCAGGTCCGGCGTATGTGCCGGAGAGAAGCAGGAGGAAGAGGCGTGGCTGAAGGTGTTGTGAAGTGGTTCTCCAACGAGAAGGGCTATGGCTTCATCGCCCAGCCGGACTCCGAGGACGTGTTCGTGCATTTCTCGGCGATCCAGGGTGACGGCTACAAGACGCTCAACGAAGGACAGCGCGTCGAGTTCGACATCACCGAGGGACCGAAGGGTAAGCAGGCGGCCAACGTCCGCGTGCTTGGCTGATCGAGCGATCTCCACGACTTGGCGGTCGGCGTCTCCTCGACACTCGCAAAGGCCGGGGTAGACTGGGCCGTGGTTGGAAAGCAGGGGCCCGCAGCCCCTCACCCTGGGCGTCTTTGAGGACGCGTAAGGGTTGTGGATGCGCCCGGACCGGGCGCCTTGCGGACCCGCGTGGTCCGCATCTTTCGTTTGAGGAGGCAATGAGGAGGGATTCCGCATAGCGCAGGCTCGGCGAGCTCCGGCACCGCCCGAGAACCGGATCAACGATCGGATCCGGGCGACGAAGGTGCGGCTCATCGGAGCCGACGGCAGTCAGGTCGGGATCGTGGAGCGAGACCAGGCGCTCGCCATGGCCCAGGACGCCGGACTGGATCTCGTCGAGGTGGCACCCAACGCCGACCCCCCGGTCTGCAAGGTGATGGACTACGGGAAGTTCAAGTACCAGGAGTCCATCCGCGCGAAGGAAGCCAGGAAGAAGCAGGGGCACCAGACGGTCAAGGAGATGAGGTTCCGTCCGAAGATCGGGGTGCACGATTACGAGACGAAGAAGGGACGCGTCGTCGAGTTCCTCGAGGACGGTCACAGGGTGAAGGTGACGGTGATGTTCCGCGGACGTGAGATGCACCATACGGAGCTCGGTGAACGACTCCTCGCGCGCTTGTCGAGTGACCTCGACGGGATCGGAACGGTCGAGGTGTCTTCCAAGCTGGACGGCCGGAACATGACCATCATGTTTGCCCCCACCAAGAAGAAGGTCGGTTAGCCATGCCGAAGATGAAGACCAATCGAGCCGCCGCGAAGCGGTTCCGCCGGACGGGGACCGGAAAGTTCCTCCACCGCAAGGCGTGGGGCTCCCATCTTTTCAAGTCCAAGTCGAAGCCACGGCAGATCAGGTTGAAGGGCAACAAGGTCGTGTCGGATCCCGACCACGACCGCGTGCAGCGACTGCTCGGCCGGTAGAGAAGAGGTAGCGATGACGCGTGCACGTTCGGGAGCCAGGCATCGCGCGAAGACGCGTGCGGTGCTCGGGCGGGCCAAGGGATACGCGGCCGCCCGTGGGAAGCGGTACAAGGCGGCGAAGGAGCAGGTTGCGCACTCGCTCGCATACGCCTATCGCGACAGGAGAGCGCGCAAGCGCGATTTCCGGCGCCTATGGATCACGAGGATCAACGCCGCCACGCGTAGCCACGGCTTGTCGTACAACCGGTTCATGGCCGGTCTGCGAGCAGCCGACGTGGACGTCGACAGGAAGATGCTCGCCGACCTGGCCGTCCGCGACCCGGCCGCCTTCGGGCGGCTCGTCGAGGTTGCGCAAGCGGGGCTCGATCGACCGAGCGCGTGACGGGTGGGGGTCGCTCGCCCCTGACGTCCCCATGAACCCGATCCGTCGTGTGGTGCAGGCGTTGTTCGGGGACGCCCCACCTGAGCGGGAGGATCCGAAGACCGTCGAGCTCATCGCGACGGTCTCCCACGAGATCCGATCGCCGCTGACGACTATCAAGGGCTTCACGAAGACGCTCATCGATCGCTGGGACCGCCTCACCGACGAGACGAAGCGCGACATGCTGCTGGCCATCAACGCCGATGCCGATCGCGTCACGCGTTTGCTCACAGAGCTCCTCGACGTCTCGCGGATCGAGGCCGGTAGGCTGACGCTCCATCAGCGTCCGGTCGACCTGCGAGAGCTCGCGGCCGAGACGGTGGAGGGGCTCGCCGGTCGCAGCGATCGTCACGTCGTGCGGATCGGCGGCGACGAGGTGCTCGAGGTGATGGGTGATCCGGACAAGCTCCGGCAGGTGGTCACGAACTTCGTCGAGAACGCGTTGAAGTACACGGACGAGGGCACGGTGATGGTGACGTGCGTTCACGACAACGGCTGGGGGCGCCTGGCCGTCACCGACGAGGGCCCGGGCATCCCGGACCGTCGGCAGAGGACCCTGTTCGACAAGTTCACGCGGCACGAGGTGCCCGGCTCCCCGTCGGGGACAGGGCTCGGCCTCTACATCTGCAAGGGCTTGATCGAGGCGCACGGCGGCCGCGTCGGTGTGACGTCGGCAGAGGGTGCCGGGTCGACCTTCTGGTTCGAGATCGCGCTCGCGGACGTGACATGAGCGACCAGGAGCGAGAGCTAGAGGGGCTGCGCGGCGAGGGTACGGCTGCGATAGAGGCTGCGACGACCCTGGATGAGCTGCGCGAAGCCGAGGTTCGGTTTACCGGACGCCGGTCGCGCCTCACCGAGATCCTGCGCGGTGTCCGTGATCTACCCGACGCGTCCAAACGCGTCATCGGACCGGGCGGCAATCGCCTGCGTCAAGACCTCGAGGCGCTCATAGAGCGCCGACGGAAGGACCTGGAGGGTGCGGCCGAAGAACGGCTGCTGACAACGGATGTCGTCGACGTCACGATGCCGGGCCGAGCGCCGCTCCGCGGAGCCCCGAACCCGCTCGTAGCTTTCACCGCGAGGATCGAAGAGGCTTTCATCGGTCTCGGCTACGAGATCGCCGAGGGGCCGGAGGCCGAGACGGACCGGAACAACTTTCAGGCGCTGAACATCCCACCCGATCACCCGGCCCGCTCGCTGATGGACACGTACTACCTCGAGGGCCCGCAGGGGTCGACGGCGCTCCTCCGGACGCACACCTCTCCCGTGCAGGTGCGTGTGATGCAGTCGAAGCAGCCGCCCATCTACGTCATCTGTCCGGGCCGAGTGTTCCGACGCGAGGAGGTGACGGCGACCAACGCGGCGACCTTCCACCAGGTGGAAGCGCTGGCCGTCGACGAGGGCCTTAGCTTCGCGCACCTGCGCGGGACGGTCCAGGTGTTCGCCGAAGCCGCCTACGGACCGGACACGAAGGTGCGACTCGTTCCCTCGTTCTATCCGTTCACGGAGCCGTCGGCCGAGCTCCAGGTAACGTGCCCGATCTGTGGCGGGCAGGGTTGCAGCCATTGCGCGTACGGATGGCACGGTGTCGGGGGTTGCGGGATGGTCGACCCGAACGTCTTCGAGTTCGTCGGGATCGATCCGGAGCGCTACACCGGGTTCGCCTTCGGCATGGGCGTCGAGAAGATCCCGATGAAGCGGCACGGGATCGACGACATCCGGATCTTCCTCGAAGGAGATCTGCGGTTCCTGGAACAGTTCCGCGGGATGCCGGTGCGCTGATGCGCGTTCCACTGTCGTGGCTCCGTGAGCTCGTCGACCTCGACGTTTCGACCGAAGAGCTCGCTGCGCGCCTGTCGATGACCGGCTCGGCCGTGGAGAAGATCGAGCGATTCGCCCCCGGCGTCTCGGGGATCGTCGCCGGAGCCGTGCTGGAGGTAACCGACGTTGCGGAGTCGGACAAGCTCGTTGTCGCACAGGTCGACGTCGGGAACGATCGCGTGCAGATCGTCGCCGGGGCCAAGAACTTCCAGGCCGGGGACATCGTCGCCGTGGCGTTGCCCGGAGCTCGGGTGACGACGCTCGATGTTCCCATCTCTACCCGGAAGATGGTGGGCGGACGGTACGAGTCACACGGGATGCTGTGCTCGGCCCGGGAACTGGGTGTGTCCGAGGAGCACGGCGGGATCTTGGTTCTGGGTCCGCAGACCCGCGTCGGTGCCGATGTGTCGCCCTTGCTCGGCCTGGACGACGACGTCCTCGAATTCGAGATCTATCCCAACCGGCCGGATCAGATGTCCGTGCTCGGGATCGCCCGAGAGGTCGCGTTGCTCTACAGCAAGGAGCTCCGCCGACCCGTCGCCCACGTCGTCGAGGAAGGCGCAGAGGTATCGACGGTGACATCGGTCGTCGTCGAAGACCGATCCGGATGCCCGCGCTACACCGCCCGCGTGATAGACGGCGTCACGTTCAAGCCGTCACCCGCTTTGGTCCAGGCGCGGTTGACGGCGTGCGGTTTCCGGCCGTTGGGCAACCTCGTCGACGCTACGAACTACGTGCTGCTGCTCACAGGCCAGCCGCTACACGCGTTCGACCTCGACAAGCTGGCGGAGCAACGGATCGTGGTGCGACGGGCGGTCGCGGGTGAGCGTCTCGTCACCATCGACGGCCACGAGCATCGATTGGGATCCGAGGATGTCGTGATCGCGGATGGGAGCCGGGCGCAGGCTCTTGCGGGCGTGATGGGCGGGGCGACCAGCGAGGTTGGACCACAGACGAAGAGAGTGCTGCTCGAGTCGGCCTACTTCGACCCGATCACCATCGCTCGCACCGGGCGGCGCTACGGCATGCGGACGGAGGCGTCGGCTCGGTTCGAACGTGGGGCCGATCCCGAGGCGGCGGCGTGGGCAGCGGCCATAGCTGCCGAGCAGATACGCACGACGGCCGGTGGCGTCGTGGCGAAGGGGATAGTGGACGTCGGCGACGTGCCGGACCGCCGAACCCTCGTTCTTCGTCCCGAACGGATCGAGCAGATCCTCGGGATCGGAGTCCCGCCCGAGAGTCGCGATGAGTACCTGCGGGGGATCGGGTGTGACATCAGGGCCTCCGCTGCTGCCGTGACGGTGGAGGTGCCGTCCTGGCGGCCCGATCTCGAGCGCGAGATCGATCTGATCGAGGAGGTCGCCCGGCTCCACGGCTACGAGAACATCCCCGCGGTACCGAGCCGCGGCTACCGGGGCGCACGCACGCCGACCCAGATCCTTCGCGGGCGCGTCCGCGAGACCCTTCTCGGCGCCGGACTGTCGGAGGCGACACTGTCGACGTTCACCGCCGCGGCCGACATCGAAGCCATCGGCTACGACGGCGACGTGGTTCGGGTCACGAACCCGATCACCGAGGATCAGAGACGGCTGCGTCCGAGCCTGTTCCCGGGACTCCTGCGCGCGGCGGAACGCAACATCGCGCACGGGATCCGAGACGTCCGGCTCTTCGAGATCGGGAAGATCTTCCGTGGATGGCCCGAGGGTGGTGAGCTGCCGAACGAGACCGAACACGTGGGGCTCGTGCTCGCCGGGAGCATGTCCTCGCATTGGTCATCGGACGAGCGTCCCGCGGACGCGTTTGACGTCAAGGGCATGCTCGACCTCGTTCTCGCCGAGCTCGGCGTGGAAGGCTGGACGGTCGATCCTGGTGTGGGATCGCCGTTCCATCCGGGCCGGAGCGCGAACATCACTGTCGACGGCGTGCTCGTCGGTCGGTTCGGCGAGGTGCGCCCGTCGGTGGCTCGAGCGTTCGATCTGGAGCGAGCGGTGGTGGGTGGGCTGTCCCTCGAGCCGCTGTTCGCCCGGGCGCCGAGTGAGTTC
>JBOGXL010000055.1:0-5309 GCA_050694575.1 Actinomycetota bacterium
ATCAGCGCCGGCTCTTCCCGACCGACGTCGGGATCGTCGTGACCGATCTGCTCGTCGAGCACTTCCCGCAGATCGTCGATCTGAAGTTCACGGCCACGATCGAGGAAGACCTCGACGAGATCGCGCGAGGACGCAAGGACTGGCCGGAGGTGCTCCGCCAGTTCTACGACCCCTTCGAACGGCTCCTCGAAAAGAAGGACAAGGAGATCACGCGGGACGACGTCATCAAGGAGACGACCGAGGAGGTCTGTCCGGAGTGCGGCTCCCCGATGACCGTCAAGCTCGGGCGTTACGGCAAGTTCCTCTCGTGCTCGCGATATCCCGACTGCAAGGGCACACGACAGATCGACGGCACTCAGCGCCCGGAACCGCAGGTCGTGGAAGGCGAAGTGTGCGAGGTCTGCGGTTCTCCGATGCTCCTCAAGCACGGGCGATACGGCGAGTTCCTCGGGTGCTCGAAATACCCGGAGTGCAAGTTCGTGAAGTCGAAGACCATCGGTGGGAAGTGCCCCAAGTGCAATGAGGGCAAGCTCGCGCAGCGACGAACCCGGCGCGGGAAGCCGTTCTACGGGTGCACCCGCTATCCCGATTGCGACTACGCGCTGTGGACGCGGCCGCTGGACGATCCTTGCCCGAGCTGCGGGGGCACGATGATGCCCGATGAGGAACGCGGCGGTGTTTGTCTATCCTGCGGTAATGCCGCCGTTCCTGCCGAGGCAGCACCCCCTTCGACAGGCCAAGCATCGTCCGGCTGATCAGTGAGCCGGAACATTCCGGACCCACCGCGCGATCCGGATCAGCTACCGCGCGCTGAGGTCGGTACACCCGAACCGATCCCCGCGCTGCCACCACCACCGATAGAGGCGCCTTCCCGGAGCCCGTACGGGTCGATCCTGCGCCTGCGCAACTTCCGACGGCTGTGGATCGGGATGGCCGTGTCGAGCATCGGAGACTGGGTCGGCCTGTTCGCTCTCCTGTCGATGACGAACCGGCTCGCGCCCGGCAACACCCTGGCCGTCGCCGGGCTGATGATGTTCCGCGTCCTCCCCGCCTTCCTCGTTGGTCCTTTCGCCGGCGTGCTCCTCGATCGCATCGACAGGCGCAAGGCGATGGTCGTCTGCGACGTCATGCGGGCGGTGCTCATCGCGATAGTCCCGTTCGCCGCCAACATCCCGACGCTCTACCTCGTCACGTTCATCCTCGAGATCGCGACGTTGATCTGGATGCCGGCGAAGGATGCGCTCGTGCCGAACCTCGTTCCCAAGCGGTGGCTCGTCGCGACGAACTCGCTCACGCTGTTCACGACCTACGGTGTGTTCCCGCTCGGCGCTCTGGCGTTCACGGGCCTGGTCGGGGTCGCGGCCTTCCTCGGCGGACACTTCAGCGCGTTCGAGAGCCTCGGGCTCAACCAGGAGAACCTCGCGCTGTGGATCGACACGGCGACCTTCTTGGCTTCGGCCATCATCGTTTCGCGGGTGTCCGTGCCGCACGTGCCGCACGAGGCGCGCCCGTTCCGTCTCGGTGTTCTGTGGGAGGAGCTCCTCGACGGCCTGCGGTACCTGAAGGAGCGCAGCGAGGTGGCGCGGGTGATGCGGTCGATCGCGATAGCCCTCGGCGGTGGAGCGGTGGTCTTCTCGCTCGGCGCGCCGTACTCGAGCGAGGTCCTCGGCGGCGGTCCGCAAGCGTTCGGCGGCATAGTCGCCGCTTTGGGCACGGGCATGGGCGCGGGAGTCCTGGTCCTCGGCATCGTCGGCGACAGGTACCCGAAGGCGTGGGTCGCGGCGGGGGCGGTGATCTTCGCCGGGACGGCGCTCCTCGGGGCGGCGCTCACGACTCAGCTCGTCTTCGCCCTCGTGTTCGCGGGCTTGTTCGGATCCGGCGGAGGCGTCGCCTACGCGAACCTGTTCGCGATGCTGCAGGAGCTCGTCCCGGACGAGATGCGCGGCCGGATCTTCTCCTCCGTGCAGGTGGTTATCCGCATCTCACTGTTCGGATCGCTCGTCCTGTTCCCGGCGCTCGCTGAGCTCTTCTCGGGCACGCTCTTCGACGGCGACCCCGCGCAGGGGATCCGGCTGGCGCTGGCCACGGGTGGATTCCTCACGTGCGCAGCGGGGCTGCACGCGGCGTGGGACGTCTACCGAGGCCGCATCCACAACGATCCGGTCCAGCGCACATGAGCGTGTGGGACGAAGTTCCGGTGACCGACGGCCCGGTGAGCCTGTTGCAGCGCGACATCGAGAGCCGGCGCGTCGCCCACGCCTACCTGTTCTCCGGGGTCGCGGGACGTCTGCCGGCCGAGGTCGCGCTCGCTTTCAGCGCTGCGCTCGTGTGCGCCGACGGCGGTTGTGGGACGTGCGAAGCGTGTGTGCGTGTGCAACACCGGGCCCACCCGGACGTCGAGGTCATCGAGCCGGCGGGGATGCAGCTCCTGGTCGAGCAGGTACGCGACGCGATCCGTGCGGCGTCGCGCAGACCTGTCGCGGCTCCGCGCCGCGTGATCATCGTCGAGGGGGCCGATCGTATGAACCCCAACGCGCAGAACGCCTTCCTCAAAGCGCTCGAGGAGCCGCCGCCCTCGACCACGATCCTGCTCCTGGCTCCCAGTCCGGAGGCGCTCCTCGAGACGGTCCGTTCTCGGTGCCGCGAAGTGACCTTTCACAGCCCGCCGCCCGAAGACGTCGCAGCCCTCCTCGAGCGCAACGGAGTCGCATCGGCCGATGCGAGACATTGCGCCCGGGTCGGAGGGGGTCTCGAGCGCGCCCTGGCACTGGCCACCGATGCGGAGGCTCGCGCCTTCCGCGAGGAGCTCGTCGATCGAGTCATCGCTCCTTTCGCCGATCCCGGTGAAGCTCTCGAAGCGGCCGAATGGCTCGCGGGGAAGACGAGAGAGGTGCGGGAGCGAGTAGCCGCGCAACACCGCGAGGCGGCCGCCGCGTACAACGAGTGGTACCGGGAGACGAAGCGCGCGACCGAGGACAGGGTGCGCCGCGAGCAACGTCGCGCGGAGCAGGACGCACTCGAAGCGGTCGTCGACGACGTCGTCTCCGTGCTCCGCGATCTCATCGTCGTCCTGCGCGATGAAGACGGCGAGGTCTTGAACGAGCGGATCATCGACGCGCTGGTGGACCGCGCCCGTCGGCTCAGACCGGGGGCCGAGCCGCGTCTCATCGCCGCGCTCGGCGAGATCGAGCGGTGTCGTCGACGTCTGCGCGCCAATGCGAACGTCCTGCTCACGCTGGAGTCGCTGTTCCTCGCCGTCTTCCGGTTCGCGTCCTGACGCTTCCGAGAAACCCCGAGGGAACGGCCTACAATCGCAGTCTCGCCGGAGTAGCTCAGGGGCAGAGCAGTCGATTCGTAATCGACAGGCCGCGGGTTCAAATCCCGCCTCCGGCTCTACCTTCGTTGTGTGCCCCGTTCGCCGGGACGGTCCGGTACTCTGACGGCGTTCGCCCGCCTGGGAAGATGAGGAGACACGATGAGACGTACCGCCGGTCGGCTGCTGGTCGGCGCCGTGTCGCTGACTCTGCTGGCCGGTAGCTGCGGTGGCGGTGCGGGCGCGGAGGGAGTCGACCCTGAGCGTCCGGCGTCCGAGGTGGAACCTCCGCCCGGGCTGGACGTCAAGCGCACCGGCCTTCCGGGCCTCATCTTGGCCACGAACTCCGCCTCCCTGCGCCGAGTGGCTAGGTCGCCCGAGGGCGAAGGTGCCGTGGTCTTGTTCGTCGCACCCGGGGGGCCGTTCGACGGTCTGGGAGTCGGACGGGGTGACCTCATCACGGCCGTTGGCGGCGAAGACATCCGGAGTCATCCGCGTGCCCTCGCGCTGCTCCACGACCGCCCCGGGAAGTCGATAGAGGTCTCCATCCGCCACCGGGACGGGCGGGAACGCTCCATCGAGGTCGAGCCCAAGGAGCCGCTGGTCACGTCGCTGCGGCAGTACCTGAATCCGCTCGTGGGGGCGAGCCCACGCGATCCGGTCCTCCGGTTCCTGCGAGCGCAGTCGCCGGGTCTGTACAACGCGAAGCTAGTCGACCTCGAGGAGGCTCTGAAACTCGACCGCAGGTTCGTCGAAGCGTTAACCCTGCGCGCGAGCCTCATCTGGGACAACAAGCCCAACGACCAGGAGCGTCAGCCGCGGTTCGTTGAGGAGGCGCTGAGCGGATGGAAGAGCGCCCTGCAGATCGACCCCGACAACACGACGACGCTCGCGACCCGATCTACAGTCCTGAGCACGCTCGGCAGCGCTCAGCAGGCCCGGCGCGACGCGGCCAAGGTGATCGAGCTCGACCCGACGCACCCTCGCGGCTACTATGCCCTTGCCGTGGCCGAGGACGCCTTGAAGCGACCCGAACGAGCGGTCGCTCCGGCGCGCGACGCTATCACCCTCGATCCGTTCAACAACACCTATTGGCGATTGCTCGCTCGGTTGTTCAAGGACTTGAAGCGACTCCCGGATTGCCGCCGCACGACGGCTGCGTTCGCCCCCTTCCTGGAAGCACAGAAGTTCGACGAGGACGCCGATAGCTTGAAGGCGATCTGTCGCTGAGAAGCCGGCGATCGGGTCTGTTTGGCTGAGGGTGGCGGCGTGCCGGTATGGCATCATCCTCTGAGCCGAACATGAGCAAACGCACAGCCAGCTTGGCGTTCGTCGCCCTCGGCACCTGGGCTGTTCCCGGCCTCGCCGCCGCGCAAGAGGGGCCGCGCCTGACTCCCAATCTCAATTGGGTCTTCCTGTTGGCCGTGGTCACCATCGTCGGTTTCGTCGCCTTCCTCGGGTTCGTCGCGATGTATTACCTGCTCGCCGTCGTCGCGCGGAACCGCAAGTTCGCCACCCAAGCCATCGGTGTCGTCGGAACCGCCCCGGCGGGTCCTGTGGCGCCGGCGCCTCCGCGTGCGCCGGCTGTGCCGGCCGCCCCTGCTCCGGCTCCGGCCGCTGCTCCGGCTCCGGCCGTGGCACCTGCCCCCGCGGAAGCTCCAGCGGCTCCGGCCGCGACTGCTCCGGCCGAGGCACCGGCCGCTCCCGCGGCCGCTCCGACTGCCGCCGCCACTACCGGCGGCGTGCCCAAGATCGACCCGAACAACCTTCCCGACGGCATAGACGCGGTCACACGCGGGCGGCTGAAGAAGCTCGCTGTACTCCAAGAGCGCGGACAAGAGCCGCCGGCGGAGCTGCTCGAGGATTTGAAGGGGGTTCTCGAGCAGATGGGCGGAGCTCCGGTCGCGGCTGCCGCCGCAGCGCCGGCCGCCGCTCCGGCGCAGGCAGCAGCACCCGCTGAAGCCGCGGCTCCGGAGGCTCCGGCTGAAGCCGCACC